>CALLPU010000046.1 GCA_938016235.1 uncultured Granulosicoccus sp.
CTTTCGGTCTTGCGATCTTGCGGTGGTGTTCTGGGGATTCTCTAAAGAATCCACCGGCAGGTGCTCCGGTACCCTCTGCTCAAGAATTCAGGTCGTCCTCAGTGTCCTGAGGTGACGACAAGCGGTAGGTTCCTGCCTGGAGACGCGCACTGTCTTCAACAATGGATGCAATTGCGGCGATGCAAACGAGAAAACCGGATATGGGTACGATAGCGATGGCGTATTTCTTAGGCATGTAGTTCGGTTTAAAGGCCAACTGCCCGTCCTCCCACGCGAAATACCACATCTCCCAATATTTACCACCCATCGTTGAAACCGCTTCCAGACCATAGACAATCATAATCGTGCCCAGACCAAATATCACCAGCGTCCAGAATTGTCGGATGACAAACGCTACCTTCAACGGTAGCCAGGCGTAAATCAGATCCAGAGCTATGTGATCTTTATCTCTGACCGTAAGCGCAAGGGCAAGAAATACCAGCCAGATATTGCTCAGAACCGTCAAGAGATCACCCCACACTGGAGGGTTGGAAAACACGTAGCGCATAACGACGTTGTAAACCGCAAACACCACCATTAACAAGAGAAATACGGCACAGAATGCGGTTAGTGTTTTTTTGACCCATACATCGATACAACGGATGAGATTAATCATCAGACTTGAGACCGGCAAGGTACGCCACGACCCACGAGCCACCGGAACCGGCTCATGACACGAATCCGAACAAGGTGGGTAAGAACATCGTGAACTGTGGAACGGCAATAAGCACAAAGAGCAGAAGAAACAAGGCAACCAGATACGGCAGCATGGCCACGGCTACTTTTTCCAGGCGTACGTTCGCAATGGCACCTGCCGTGAAGAAAGCAACACCCACTGGCGGTGTGACCGAGCCAATCAGAAAACCGACCACCACCACCAGGGCAGCTTGAACGTCGGGATAACCCGCTTTTACCATGACATCCACCAGCACCGGGCCCACGACAATGATGTTAGCCGCTGAATCCATGACCATACCCAGCAAGCAGATAAACAACACAAGCACAAGAATGAACATCAATGGACTATGGGTATAGCCCAGAAGCCACGTCTCCAAGTCATTAATGGCCCCCAGAGAGGTGAGTAACCAACTGAACGGCCCTGAGGCTGCGATGATGATGAAAACCATGGCTGAATTTCTGAAGGCTCTGATAAATGCGCCCTTGCAGTTTTCCCATGTAATGGTTCGGTAAACGAACAGGCCGACAAACAACGCTATGGTAGCTGTCAGGGCACCCGCCTCCACCACGCCTGCAATACCAAACACCACTGACCCGACCAGCACGATCGGGATCAGTAATGCGAACGAAGATCGGTACGCAGACTTCGCCAACGCAAGCACGCTGAACGGCTCTTCGCTGCGTTCAAAATCATTGCGCTTTGCTATGACATAGTTAATGGCCATCAGCAACAAGCCAATCATGACACCCGGTATGATGCCACCAGCGAACAATGCCCCTACAGAAATTCCGCCTGCATTGGCCAGTACGATCATCATGATGGATGGAGGAATGATGCCGCCAATGGTTGAACTCACAGCGGTAATCGCTGCAGCAAACGCAGCCGGGTACCCTGCTTTTTTCATGGCCGGCACAAGCAGCGAGCCTACAGTCGCTGTATCCGCGACCACGGAACCATTCATGCCGGCAAAGAACATGGAAACGAGCACATTTGCTTGTGCCATGCTACCGCGCATCCGGCCAATCATGCGTTTGCTGAGCTCGACAAGTCTGTCTGTAATCGTCGCACTGGTCATCAGCTCTCCCGTAAGCATGAAAAACGGGATCGCTGTCAGGGGCACAGCATCAATGGCACTGAACATCTGACTCGGAATCAGAATCATCGGTGCAGCATCGGTGATCAGAATGTAGACAACGGGGATGAGTATCAGCGTGAATCCAACTGGCGCCCCCAGGAATATCAGGACAACAAGGACTGTCAGCAGGAGAATACTTTCCATCTTGAGTAGGGTTTACCTATCAAACTGCAGAAACAAAAGAAGGCGCGGTGTACCCCGCGCCTTCCCCAATACACAATTCAGATGCCGTACTTACAACGCGCCCGCCTCTTTCAGTTGAGCGATGAAATCTGTCATGTCCTGTTCTTGAAGCACACGCTCGGCAGTCGCTGGGTCGAATGTTCCCTTGGCGTTTAACCACGCGTCTATGGCTCCGGCACGCCACAGGGTCATTTCTTCTTCAGTCGGCACATACCACTCGTTGATTTCACTCTTGATGGCTTCTTCGCCAGCGCTTACCCAATTACGGTCAAGTTCCTGCACGTGTTTTCCAAACGCGGTAGCCGCGGTATGAAGCCACTCTCGCTCCTGGTTGGTCAGAGCGTCGTACTGACGTTTATCCATGGACAGCTGATTACCCGACCATGAGCCGCCAATTTCAGTAAAGTACTTGGCCACTTCATGTAGCTTGGCTACATGCTGCCACGGCGTTGCAACGTATTGGCCAGATACGACACCCGTTTGCAGCCCCTGATACAGCTGTGCCCAATCGTATGGCACAGGCACTGCCCCCCAATTCTTGATCAAGGTGTATTCAATGGGGCTTTTGGTCACACGCCATTTGATCCCTTCCATATCGGCAGGAACATGCACGGGTCCATGAGCATTTCCCAGCTGGCGAAATCCACCACTGGAATAGACAGTCAGGCAAACATGGCCTGCCTCCTCTGCTGCTATATCGCATTGTTTCTTTGCCAGCCATTCGGAAGAAATTCGATCAGCGTCTTCAATGCTCTTGAATATATAGGGCAAATCAAAAACCGACAGCGCAGTGCCAAAGTTGCCAAAATTCGCGGTGGAGCTAGTCCATAGTGCAATCAGTCCCTGATTGGCTTGTTCGCCGCACGATTGTTCGCTGCACAACGATTTACGATAGTGGGGTTCTATGATCATCTCGCCACCGGAGACCTCTTCCAGCGTTGGAATCAATGCTTGATCGATAGCATCACCGATGGGCATACCCTTGAAGCCCACTGTCCCCAGCTTCAACACCTTTGCAGCGGAAGCCGTCTGTACGCAGCACATCAGCGCGGTACCCACGGCTAATGCCCGTACTATTTCTAATCT
>CALLPU010000047.1 GCA_938016235.1 uncultured Granulosicoccus sp.
GAGGTCCGGAATTCCCTTAAATCACGGTTCTGTGCAAATATCAGGCTACGACAGATGCCACGATGATGGAACGGTTATCTCAAACACACGTATTTATAGCTGTATTCACTCGCAGCGGCAGAACATCGTGGTTCTGCAGCACGGCGCAAACTGCTGTCATGGGCGCTCAGATGGCGCTCGATGCCTCCAAAGGGCAGATCTTGACACTGCAGAGCAGCTCACCACAGCCATTGGATAACGTTTACAGTTATGCCCACAGACACGCTACAGATCACAATTCATGGAATTTGGGTAGCTCTGATTGGCCCGATTCCTGAATCTTCAGGACCTACAGGCCGACGGTAGGCCTTCCCGATTCAATCTCAAGGCACGCGATAATACGGTGGAAGTCCTTCACGGCAATCAAACTGGCTCCCGGCACTCCAGGCGTCAATCGGACAAAGCTGCGTCAGGTGATAATCGGGCCCTCGACTGGGGCGTTCTCGAATCTGATATAGCGCTTTTCCCTCACTCGCCACTGGCTTTGGCGGATGTGCTGTCCACCCAGGGTGGTTTTCTCGATTTGATTCCGGCAACCATCAGCGAGGACAAGAACGATACGCAGGATCCGGCGAATTCAGCCGTAGCATCCAGCGATCGCAATGCCACGCCATCGGATAGTCAACCAGATACTCTGGATCAGACCATTGATTTACGGTTCACTGCGCATCGGCATCCGCGCAATCCGCGTGATCGATTCAATCTACTCACCCGCCACAATGCCGCCGACTTGCTCAAGCAATGCAAGAAAATCCTGGTGGAAAACGCCCTGGTTAAAAACAAGGGGGAGCGACAACTTTATCTTGCAGCCGGATTTGTCAGCTGGCCAGATGCGAGTAACAGCCAGGAGCGAAAACGAGCGCCCCTGTTGTTGTACCCCGCACTGCTGGTTCGCGTGCCCAACGAGGCTCGCTACGAAGTTCGTCTGGCAGGAGATACTCCCGAATACAATCAGGCATTGATGCTACACACCGAGCAACGCTTCGCCGTCAAGCTGCCCGAATTCAACCATGAGGCCCCGCTGTCAGATTTCCTTGCTCAGGTTGCGCAATCCGTACAAGGCTCAACCACTCTGGCGCTGGAATTCGACATTGCGCTGGGCAGTGCCTCGTTGCTACACACGGAGGCAATCGAATCTACCGCCATTGAATTACCCGATGTGCCCGCTCACTTCAATGTCGGCTTGGCGATGAGTATCACGGGTAACAAAAGTCTTCATCAGCTCAATGCCGTGCTACAGCTGATCCCCAACTACGCCGAATCGGTGTCTTCCAACGATCAGGCTGCCGTAGCCGCCGCTCACACAGAGAGCGTTGCCGGTTTGCGCAAATATGCAGCCAGACTGGCCGCTGAGGGTTTGGATCATGTTGAATTTCGACAACTGAGCACCCTGCCCGCCATGATTTCCAAGTGGACGCTGGCAGTTGACTCCGGATTGCAAAGCTCCACACTTAGCAGTGTCTTAAACGTGCCTGAACTCTCCTCCAGAGAACTCATTCGCCTGGCCAGCATCATCGAACTGATCGACAAGGCCCCTGCGAGCATCGAACAGTTTGCTCATCCAGACCTTTGCTTTTCCAACACACCGTTACTCATGCGCCGTGCCCAGCACCAGGCGCGCTTGATAGAAGACGAACTCGAAGCATTGCAAGACTACTTTCTGCTCGACAAGGTACCGGCAAAGTCTCAGCTGCTCGGCCTGATTGCCGAGCTTGGCAGCAATACAGAACATGAACACGACTACGTAGATGCAGACTATTTCAATGCACGACGCCAGTTCATGGAATTCAGTATCGAGAAGCCAACCAATCTGACCACCGAACATCGACGACTGCTGTCGCAATTGGCAAAAGTCATGCGTTTTCGGGAGTTGTTTGTTAACAACACTGAATACCGCGCGGCCCTGGGGCCTGCCTATAAAGGGTTGAGAACCGACTGGGCATTGCTTGAACAAATGAGCGAATACGCCAGAGAGCTCAGCGATGTTCTCGAGTCAGAATCAGTTGCAGCGCAAATCCTTTCAAACTGGCATGCCTTTCGTGCTGCGTACAGTGTGGAGCTGGACACCCTGCAGGCAGCGGCTGAAGCGTGCCGAAGATTGCTTGGCACCGTGGGGACACGCTGGCAGACGCAGAGCGTATCAGCACTGTGCACGCACGCAATCCTGATCCGGTCCCGGCTACTGGAGTGGCAAGGCACCTACGGGCATGTCGAAAATCACGCAGACAAGACGCCTGCCATTGTCCTGTCCAGCTTTTCCGGAAAATCCCGCGAAGATGTTGTGGTGGAAACACAGGTTGACGAAACTCGAACGAGGATTGATCAACAGCTGCAAGCCGGTGAGATCAAGCGGGAGCAGATAATCGACACCTTGCAGTGGTTACTGGCGGCGAGCAACGCAGCCTCAGACAAAGAACTCGACATCGACGCCATTGTTGCCCACCTGCAAATTGCCTGAACTATCGACAGCTTTCAAGTTGTTGGGACAATAAAATCCGGGCGGATGTTGCTCTCTCGAATGGCGTTTTCGATATCCATGCCCTTCAGCAAACCGTGATCAGTCACAAGTACAGTGCGCCAACCAGCCTGTGCGCCACCGAGAATATCGGTGTGCAACGTATCCCCCACCATCGCGATTCTTTGAGGGTCGATATCGGTAATCGACCGCCGGACTAGCGCAAACGCATTGTCGAAGGGTTTGCCGAAAAATTCGGGGACGGCCAGACCAGAGTCAGCAACACCGTGCGCGTACCAGCCAGGTTCCTGCGACAGACGCCCCGGATGTGGGGCAACCAGGTCCGGGTTACCCACCAGCACGGGCCTTGGCCTGTCCTTGAGCGCATCGATCAACAACTCCTGTCTGCTGTCAGTCCAGTCACCGGTGCCCAGTAAAACAAAACCGTCGCAGCGATGGTAATCGCTCGCCTCATCACCCAGCAGCACCGCATCAGGCACCAGCTCATCGAGCTCTGATTGTTCCAATGCTGCAAAGCCCCAACAGAGTTCCTGACGATCAGCCAATGACACTGCAAGCGCGTCCCTGCTGGAAACCACCTCCGCGGCTGAGAATTCCATGCCCCAATTCAGGTACTTGGCGCGTGTCCTGGTAGCTGGAAAACTGGCACCGTTGGTTAACACACGCACCTGTTTACCTTTCTCTCTGAGTGCATTCACGCGCTCAACAGCGCCGGGTACGGTTTGATCACCCACATTCAGTACGCCAAATCCATCGAGTACAAAGCAATCAATGTCATCGCACAACGCTTCCAGATTGGCCCGGTGTATTGAATGCTCAGGGAACGTCGCTAGCGGTAGCCGACCTCGGATAGCCTGGTATCGGGCAACTGCTGCGGCAGCATCCGGTGGTGACGAGCTGGTACTCATAGTGTTGGATTTGGGTTATCGATAGTTCAGTACTGGAAGGCCGGGGGGTCTATGCCGTAGCAATTCTTGTTACGAATGCCGTAGGGAATGTCCACCGCGCAGGCTACGCGTTCTCATCACGAGCGAACAGCCATTTTGCTTAACGTCTTGCATACATTAACTGCAGTGTTACGGGGTTCAACAGCCATCAGCCAAGCCAGATCCGGGCATTTTCAAACATGCGTAGCCAAGGGCCGTTCTCCCCCCATTCCGGCGGAGCCCAGGAATTGGTGACCGTGCGAAATACCCGTTCAGGATGAGGCATCATGATGGTGACACGCCCGTCGTCGCTGCACAGCCCGGTGATACCGAACGGCGAACCGTTCGGGTTGAGCGGGTATTGTTCCGTCATCGCACCCAGATTATCCACATAGCCGAGGCATACAGGCGCAGCTTTGGCTTGCGCCGTTGAATCGAACACGGCACGCCCTTCACCGTGTGCCAGAGCAACCGGAATACGCGAACCCACCATATCGGTAAAAAACAATGACGGTGACTGGTAAATTTCCACGGTAGCCACTCGAGCCTCAAACTGCTCCGATTCATTTCGTTCGAATCGCGGCCAATGCTCGGTACCGGGAATCAGACTCTGCAATTGAGACATCATCTGGCAACCATTACAGACACCCAGGGCAAAGGAATCACTGCGTTGAAAATACGTGGCAAACTCATCAGATAGTTTTTCACTGAAGAGAATGGCGCTGGCCCATCCCCCTCCGGCACCCAGAACATCTCCGTAGGAAAATCCACCACACGCCACTAAACCTTGCACGTCCGATAAATGGCGTCTGCCTGTTTCCAGATCACTCATGTGCACATCGATAGCATCGAAGCCGGCTCTGTCAAATGCGGCTGCCATTTCAAAATGACCGTTCACACCTTGATCTCGCAAGATAGCAATACTCGGTCTGCTGGACAGGATCGCCGGTGATGATGCAATCAATGAATCATTCGGATCAAACGTCAACAGTGGAGACAGGCCCGGATCATCGGGCTTGCTCACGTGCGCCATCTCCTCATCCGCCGACTTCGGATTGTCGCGGCGGCGCTGCATCTGATAGCTGGTTTGCCACCAGTGCTTTTTCAATTCAACGACCGGCGTCGAATAAAGGACTTGCCCATCTCGCGAGAACGAAAGCTCAGCGTTATCACTGACAGCACCCAGCAGATGCACCAGATCGCCAAGACCGTGCTGTTCGAAAACAGCCATTACTTCAGCATACTGATGCGAGCGTATCTGCAACACTCCCCCAAGCTCCTCATTAAACAAGGTGGCAATGGGATCAACAGGCAGACTATCCAGGTTGGCGCGAACACCACACTGTGAGGTAAAGGCCATTTCAGCCAGCGTGACGAACAGTCCGCCATCTGAACGATCGTGCCAGGCGAGAATGCGCTCGTTCGCCAGCAGTTCCTGAACGGCATTGAACATGCCCTTGAGCAGGGACGCATCATCGACATCGGGGGCGGTTGCGCCGATGCGTTGATGTACCTGAGCCAGAGCAGAGCCGCCAAGACGATTCTTCCCTGCCCCCAGATCGATGAACAACAGGTCGGTGGCGCCGCAATCGAGCCGTAATTGAGGAGTGAGTGTTTTCCTGCCATCTCGAACGGCTGCAAAGGCTGTCACGATCAGCGACACAGGCGCAGTAACGGATTGTTCCCCACCCTCATCAGACCACACCGTTTTCATGGATAACGAATCCTTGCCCACCGGTATGGCGATGCCCAACGCAGGAGCCAATTCCAGCCCGACGGCTTTGACCGCATCGAACAGAGCAGCATCTTCGCCTTCAACACCCGCTGCTGCCATCCAGTTGGCAGACAACTTGACGTTAGATACATCACCGATATCAGCAGCCACAATGTTGGATAACGCTTCTGCCACCGCCATGCGGGCAGAGGCGGCTGCATCGAGAATGGCGATGGGCGAGCGTTCACCCATCGCCATGGCTTCGCCGGTATAGCCAACGTAATCCGATAACGTAACGGCCACATCGGCTACAGGCATTTGCCACGGCCCTACCAGTTGATCGCGCGCCACCTGGCCCGTGATGCTGCGATCACCAATGGTAATCAGAAAGTTCTTGGCCGCGACGCTTGGCAACTGGAGAACACGTTCGGCACACTCATGAATCTCCAGCGTTCCGGTATTGAAGTCATCACCGAATGGCGCAGCATGGGCGGCATCGATAGACAGCTTGGGTGGCTTGCCCAGCAGCACATCCAGCGGCATATCCACCGGATGATTATCAAAATACGCATCGGAAACGCGTAATTGCCGCTCCTCAGTGGCGGTTCCCACGATGGCATACAGACAACGCTCGCGTTCACACAAGGCTTCAAAGCCTGTAAGCCTGTCCGGTGCAATCGCCATGACATAGCGCTCCTGCGATTCATTACTCCAGATAGCCATGGGCGACATGCCCGGCTCGTCATTCAACACAGACCTCAACTCGAAAACGCCCCCGCGCTGCGCATCGTTGATGAGTTCAGGTAACGCGTTGGACAAGCCTCCAGCACCCACATCGTGAATGGACAGGATCGGGCTTTCATCACCCAAGGCAATGCACCGGTCAATCACTTCCTGACAACGCCTTTGCATTTCCGGGTTGCCACGCTGCACGGATGCAAAATCCAGCTCAGTATCACCTTCACCACTGGCAACCGATGAGGCTGCCCCGCCACCCAGACCAATCAGCATGGAAGGCCCCCCTAATACGACAATGGCGGCGCCCGGCGGTACTGCCTGTTTATCGATATTGCCCTCACGGATGTTGCCCATACCACCAGCGATCATGATGGGTTTGTGATACCCACGGACGGCGGTTGTTGAGTCTTTACGCTGCACGCCTTGGCAAAAGGTGCGAAAGTACCCGCCAAGGTTAGGCCTTCCAAATTCGTTGTTAAATGCAGCCGCACCAATGGGGCCTTCCTGCATGATGTCGTAAGCACTGGCAATACGATCCGGCTTTGCGGTAAACGTCTCCCACGGTTGCTGCCAATCTGGAATCGACAAGTTCGACACGGTAAAGCCGCAAAGACCAGCCTTCGGCTTTGACCCGTTGCCCACAGCCCCTTCATCGCGAATCTCACCACCTGAGCCTGTGGCAGCGCCGGGAAAGGGTGAAATGGCCGTCGGGTGATTGTGCGTCTCTACTTTTATCTGGATGTGCACCGGCTCTTCCGTTGCCCGGTATTGACCGTTTTCATTCGGCAACCATCGCCTGGCCACATGGCCTGCAATGACCGCAGCATTATCGTGATAAGCAGACAGCACACCGTCTGGCGATGTCTTGTGCGTATGGCGAATCATGCCAAACAGCGAATGCGCCTGTGACTCACCGTCCAGCGTCCAGTCTGCATTGAAAATCTTGTGGCGACAATGCTCCGAATTGGCCTGCGCGAACATCATCAGTTCCGCATCACTCGGATTTCTCTGCAACGTGGAAAAGCTGGTTTCCAGATACTCAAGCTCATCTGGAGACAGCGCCAGGCCCATCTCGGCGTTATGGCGGCGAAGCGCATCCTGACCCTGCTCCAACACGTTGATCGTCACCAGAGGTGCAGGTTCAGACACGGCGAACAGGTGGGGCAGCTGTTGCGGTAGGTCGATGATGCTTTCTGTCATTCGGTCGTGCAGTAGCGCCTTGGCCGCAACTTGCGTGCTTGCTGGCAACGACATCGGATCCAAGCCAGCAAAGTGAAACTGGATGCCGCGCTCAACGCGCTCTACCGTGGACAATCCGCATCGTTGAATGATGTCGGTCGCTTTTGAGGACCACGCAGATCGCGTACCCAGGCGAGGCACAACGGTGATCAGCCAACCGTGGTCGAGCGGATGGTAGTGATCCTCTGCCCCAAGCAACTTGACCAGATAATCCGGCACCCCTCTCACGTCAGCCAGGCTTAGATGAACTGGCGTCGTCGATGCCTGCAGATCCGTTTCATCGCGCGTTGCGGTTTTAACGAAATACACGTAGCGTGCGGCCACTGGCGGAAAATCGTTGTCGATAGCCCGCAGTTGTTTCAGCAGCTGATCTTGCCGGAATGCCGACAAGGCGTTAGCGCCAGATAGACAGAGCATGTGGGGTCTCTAGTAAGGGGAAAACGTTTGGAAAGCGGGCGTTCAGGCCAGCACTTTGCGAATTCGCGTAATGATACTGGATATAGGACTGTGAACGGCACTTGTACGGCTGGCCCCGGCATCGTGGGGCTGCGAGGTCACATTATATAAACGCAGGCATTGAATTTAGC
>CALLPU010000048.1 GCA_938016235.1 uncultured Granulosicoccus sp.
CACCGGATAGCAACTTAACTGGATTCGTGTAGGCATCGTGTGAATGCCGGCCTCTGATAGCTTCCGATGGACGTATTCCGTCAGGGATTCGTGACGGTGTTCACCAAAATCCCGGTCTCGAAAAGAAAACAGGTTGAAACGGTTGCGAGAAAACAGCCAGTGAGCCTCTGCCAGCGCATCAATCTCGGCAAGATCGAGCATGAGTGTGAACACGGAGTATCTCAGCGTGTGTTCAGCAGGTCGTGACCGGCGATGGTAGACCTGTCCGACGTACAGACTACTGGTCAAACTCACGCTGCAATCCGTGACAGCTCAGCCAGTCGCTGACTCGGCACCACAATACGCCCGGAAGGATTGTCCAGCTGCCAGGGTCTTTCCACCCCGCCCAGATGCTCGGCGACGGCCAATCCGGCCTGCACAGCATCCTCATGAAAACCGGACCCGAAATAACTCCCGCAATACCAGGTTCTGTTCTTGCCCTGCAGCGACCACAATGATTGCTGCGCGGTCCACGTTTTACGCGTGAACACCGGGTGGTGGTAAACCTGAGTGCGCAGGATACTCTCGGCAGGTGGCGGTATTTCGGGGTTCAGGGTAACCACGTATTGGGTGGGTGAATCGATGTTCTGCAACTTGTTCATCCAGTAGCTCACCGAGACCCGAGAACTGTCGCTGCCACTATGCTCCACGTAGTTCCAGCTACACCAGGCCCGTCGGCGCCTGGGAAGTACGCTGATGTCGGTGTGCAGGATAGCCAGATTGGCTTCGTACTCGAACGCAGACAACAGATTAACCTCTTCTGCCGTGGGTGACTCCAGGCATTGCAGCGCTTGATCGGCATGCGCCGCAATAACGACATGGTCGGCGTGCACTGTTCTTCCTGCACGATCGTGAACGGTAACGCCGTCGCTGTGCCGATCAATGCTGGTGACGTGAAAATCGGTCATTACCGATTCAGGGCCAATCGCGTCCCGAACCTTGTTAACGTACTGCTGGCTGCCCTCACTGACCGTACGCCACTGGGGTCGGTTGCTGATTTGCAGCAGGCCATGGTTTTCGCAAAACCGGATAAACGACGCGGCCGGGTAGTCGAGCATCCGGGTTTTCGACGTGGACCAGATTGCGGCCCCGAACGGCAACAGGTGATCGTGAATAAAGTCTTTTGAATAGTTATGTTCCTTGAGGAAATCGCCCAGCGACTGCTGTGAATCCTCTGGAATCTGGCCAGGTGCCTCTCGATAAAACCGTAACAGATCGAGCAGCATCCGCCAGAATCGGGGTTTCAATGGGAGCAGCGGTTGCGCGAGCAGCCCCCACGTAGGCCCACCGGCGTACTCAAAATCGCCATTGTCCCGAGATACCGCGAACGACATGTTGCTGTCCTCGGACACCACGCCCATGGTCTTGAACCATTGCGTCAGATTGGGGTAGCTGGGCTCGTTATAGACGATAAAACCGGTGTCGATCTTCTGTCCGCCAGTATTCGGGATGGTGGCGGTGTGGGCGTGGCCGCCCAACCTGTCATCCTTTTCCAGCAGTGTGACACGGTGCCTTTTTGACAATAGCCAGGCGGCAGAAAGACCTGCCGCGCCGCTACCGACAATGGCAATGTGCAATTTGCGCTCTTGAACCATGCTGAAGAGTCTACTCTATAGTGTGACTGTCAGTCCGCTGCTACGCAGACTGCAGCAATAGAGATCAGATCCGCCGCGGCCTACCTCCCGTAGATTGTACAATTAGCCATGAACACTTCCGTGCCTACACAGCCCAAAAAGCGCACCGACGCCGCTGCAGAACTGCGAAAAAGAATGGGCGACAATCTGGTAGCGATCGGTCGGGACCGCGACGAGGTCGCCTTTGCCGATGTCTATAGCTATTACGCTGGCAGGGTCAAGTCTTTTCTCATGGGCAAAGGCATGGTGGAAGAAATTGCCGAGGAACTGACGCAGGAGATCATGCTCACCGTCTGGCGTCGGGCGGAAAGCTATGATCCGGCCAAGGCCGCCGCCAGCACCTGGCTTTTTACCATCGCACGAAACCGCCGCATCGATTACCTGCGAGGAAATTCGAGAATCGAGGTGGAGCTGGATGACGAAATGCTCGACATCGAAACCACCGAAAATGATTCTCAGGCAAAATTTGTGGATGACGCACAGGATTCCATTCGCCTGAAAAACGCGCTGGAAAAGCTTCCTCAGGAACAGCGCCAGGTCATGCATCTCTCATATTTCAGAGGCCAGTCACACGGCGCAATCGCGAAATGGCTTGATTTGCCGATAGGCACTGTAAAATCACGCATCCGATTAGCCATGCAGGCCGTAAGGGTAAGTCTACAGAATGAGGAGGAAGCCCTCAGTGAACCATCCAATGATTAGAGTCTGTTTCCCATGAGTGTGTCGCATCATCTGGCTGACGAAACCTTGCAGGATTACGCGGCCGGCAGTTTGAGTTCCCCCATGGAGACCCTGGTTGCCTGCCACCTCACGGTCTGCCAGCACTGCAGAGATCGGGCGTCCATCGCGGACCACATAGGTGGCAGTCTGTTCGAAGAGTTTGAGGCGGTCGACGTGAGTCTGTCAGCCAGCGATTTACTTGCGCAGGCCAACGTGATGCCCGCACACAGCGCACCTTCGGCCAGCCCTGCGGCGAATCCTGTCAGTGGCGTACCGCGACCATTGGCTCGCCTGTTGAATGATCCACTCGAAGAACTCGACTGGAAGCGCATCGCGCCCGGTATCAAGCAATACAACCTCAGCGATCAGCATCGACGATTTGGCGCGTTCAAACTGTTACATCTGGCGCCTGGTGTGGTGCTCAGTGCACATTCTCATAACGACCGGGAACTGACCTACGTGGTCAAAGGCTCGTATCAGGACGAGGTGGGTCGCTTCAAAGCTGGTGATATCGCAGACCTTGACGGCGATGTGGCGCACCAGCCAGTTGTTGACACCGATGAGCCTTGTATCGCACTTATTGCTACGCATTCACCGGTTCGATACACGGGCATGTTCGGTAAAATAATGCAGCCATTCATCGGGATCTAGCAGGTTCGAGATTCAGTCAGGTGTAAAGCGCCATAACAAGGCCATCGTTCCACGGCCTGGCAGTATTCTTAACGGTTGTGGCTACAGCAGCTGATCATGGCCGAGAGCGATTCGGCCATGGACATCAGGCCGTTCGGTAACTGCCATCCAGCACAGACTGCCACCAACTCTGATTGGTCAAATACCAGTCCACCGTTTTTTCAATGCCTTGTTCAAAGGTTATGGCTGGCTCATACCCAAGCTCTTCACGGATGCGCGCAGTATCAATTGCGTACCGAAAATCATGGCCAGCTCTGTCCTTGACATAGGTAATCAACGAATCGCAAGGCGTATCCGCCGACGCCGGACAGTCAGGGTATGTGCTTTTGAGTGAGGCGTCCTTGGCGAACCGTTGATCCATCAGTTTGCAGATCAGACTGACGATATCGATATTCGTCCACTCGTTTACACCACCAATGTTATAGGTCTCACCCACTCGTCCCTGGTTCAGCACTTTTTCGATACCGCGGGCGTGGTCTTCCACGTACAACCAGTCCCGAATGTTCTTGCCATCGCCGTAGATCGGCAATGCCTTGCCGTGCAGAAGGTTGATGATGATCAACGGAATCAGCTTTTCCGGGAAATGGTAAGGACCGTAATTGTTGGAGCAATTGCTGGTGGTGACATTCATGCCGTACGTATGGTGATAAGAGCGCACCAGAAAATCAGACGCCGCTTTACTCGCCGAATACGGTGAGTTGGGCGCGTAGGCGGTTGTTTCGGTAAAGGCTGGATCTTCCATACTCAGCGTGCCATACACTTCATCGGTAGACACATGATGAAAGCGATGATTTTCAACCGCCTGCTCTTCGGTTTGCCATACGCACCGGGCCGCTTTAAGCAAGCTGTGCGTACCGAGGATATTGGCTTCTATGAACGCATCAGGCCCTTCAATGGAGCGGTCTACATGACTCTCGGCAGCGAAGTGAACCAGCGTGGTGAGTTTATGATCACGCAGCAGCTGTTTGATCGTTTCCGTCTCGTTGATATCGCAATTGACCAACGAGCAGCGTTCACTCAACACGCCATCAAGATTGGCACGATTACCGGCGTAGGTCAGTGCATCAACAATCACGATGACATCTTCCGGGTAGGTTTCTACCCAGTATCGAACAAAGTTAGCGCCAATGAACCCGGCGGCGCCGGTCACCATCATGCGTCTCATGTCAGCTCCTTGAGCATAGTGCGTAAATCGTCTCGCCAATGAGCGGCTACCCTGCCCAGTCTTTGCCAGGTTGATGTCAGTTCCAATACGCTGTAGTGCGGGCGAGCTGCCGGTGTGGGGTACTGTTCGGTTGTCAGTGGCTTCACGATGACATCGCGATCAATCAGTCCGGCAAGACGTCCTTCTTCAGCAATCGCCACTGCAAAGTCGTACCAGCTGGCTACTCCTGCACCCGTCCAATGGGCGATGCCTGCAGTGCGAAGCTCTGCCGCTCGCCATAACGCATGCGCCAGCGAATTGGCCCAGGTAGGTGAACCTACTTGATCAGCAATGACACCGACCTCACCTCGCTCGTTCATCAGACGCAGCATGGTCTTTACAAAGTTGGCCCCATTCGATGAGTACACCCAGGCGGTTCTCACGATGAGGCTGGTATCCGGCATATGGGTCAACAACACCTGCTCACCAGCCAGTTTGGTCTTGCCGTAAACACTAACCGGAGCCACGTGAGCTTTTTCAACAAATGGTGCGCCGTCGCCGGGTCCAAAAACAAAATCAGTGGACACATGAATCAGGTGCGCACCCACCTGCCTCGCCGCCATGCTCAAGGACTCCACTGCCTCGGTATTGACGCGCGCTGCAGCTTCCGGTTCCGACTCGGCCGTATCAACTGCCGTGTAAGCAGCCGCATTGATAATGACATCGGGAGCCAACTCGCTGATGACGTGCAGCACAGCGTCTCTGTCGGTAATATCCAGCCGCTCCGGCCACTCACAGATCGTTGCGGTGTCGGGCACTGTTCTTCTGAGTTCCCAATGCAGCTGGCCCCGGCTGCTGCCCGTAATGAAAACTCTCATCAGTCAAACGTGTCGCATTGATCAAGCGGTAGCCCAGCAGCATCTTTTGCCGCCAGCAACGGATCAGTGCCTTCGATTATTGGCCATTCCACCCCAACCGCAGGATCATTCCACTGCAGACTGCGTTCGAAATCCGGCGAGTAGTAGTCGGTGCACTTGTACTGAAAATCAGCAGACTCAGACACCACATAAAATCCGTGTGCAAAGCCAGGCGGCACCCATAGCTGACGCTTGTTGGATTCCGATAACAAGACTCCCACCCACTGTCCGAATTGATCGGACGAGCGTCGCATGTCAACTGCAACGTCGAAAACCTCGCCCTGCGTGACGCGCACCAGCTTGCCTTGCGGATTTTTAATCTGATAGTGCAGACCTCGCAGCACCCCTTGCGATGAGCGGCTGTGGTTGTCTTGCACGAAGCTGCCTGGCAACCCGTGCTCTTCAAATGCCTGCCGATTCCAGGATTCCAGAAAAAACCCTCGATCATCACCGAACACTTTGGGTTCGAGAATTTTGACGGCGGCAAGCTTTGTGTCAATTATCTGCATATAACAGTGAATAGCCGACTAAAAGCCAGTAGACAAGCACGGGACGTTCCAGACTGATTGCCATAACGGCCAACGCGCTGGCGTGGAAGCGCCTCAGGTTAGCGCATTCGCTCGCCACTGGGGTCATAGGCGGCTCGCAGCCCTGCCTTTGCGTCAAAAAGCTGGCCTCCAACATCAATTTGCCAGCGATGAGACGCCAGCCAGTCAGCGGTGATGGGGTCCTTGCTTTTGACGTAACCCAAGCCGACCGACGCACCCAGGGTGTGACCGTAATTGCCTGATGTCAGGTAGCCTACGCAATCATCATTCATGACGATGGGCTCGTGATGATAGAACAGTGGCTCTGCATCCTGCAGAACGAACTGGACGAGTCGTTTGTGCAAATGCGATTTGCTGTCTTTCTGTCGCGCTATGGCATCGTGACCGATAAAGGGAATGGCCTTGTCCATCGCACAAACAAACCCGACCCCTGCCTCAAGCGGCGTGTCTTCATCCGCCACATCGTGGCCAAAGTGCAGAAACTTCTTTTCGATTCTGCAGCTGTCCAGTGCATGCAGCCCGGCCAGCTTCAACCCATGCGCAAGGCCCGCTTCCCACAATCTGTCGAAACTGGGAATAGCCATGTCGGCAGGAATGCAAAGCTCCCACCCCAGCTCACCCACAAACGACACCCGGGTGACCCGGATCGGTGCGTATCCCAATTCAGCATTGACACTACGCCCAAAGGGAAACGCCTCGTTGGACAAGTCCAGTTTGAGCAGCGGCTCAAGCAGCGCTCGGCTGTTCGGTCCCATGATGCCGAACACGGCGTATTGATTGGTGACATCGGTCACCGTACAAAATTCGTCGGCACCGATGTGTCGCTTCAGCCAGTTGATATCCTTATGCGTGGTTGCGGCCGCGCTGATAACCATGAATTCTGTTTCCGACAATCGCGTGACTGTCAGATCGGCCTCGATACCACCACGCTCGTTCAGCCAATGCGTGTACACAATTTTCTGTGCGCTGACATCAACATCAGCGGTACAGATTTTCTGAAGTACCTGCAGGGAATCTCGCCCCTGCACGAGATATTTGGAAAAACTGGACTGGTCAAACAACGCCACCGATTCCCGGGCAGCAGTATGTTCCGCTGCGGAAATGTCAAACCAGTTCTGGCGACCAAAACTGTATTCGTAAACGGGATCAACGCCTTCAGGCGCAAACCAGTTGGGTCGCTCCCAGCCAGCGACCTGGCCAAAGCAGGCGCGATGTTCAATCAGGCGCTGATGTATCGGAGACAATCGGACGTTACGACCCGTTTCAAATTGCCTGAACGGGTAGTGTTTTTCGTAAAGCAGGCCCAGAGATTCCTCGGCACGCTCAGCTGCAAACGCCCGCGTACCCATGAAAGGGTACATGCGCCGGATATCATTGCCCCACAGATCAAGCGGGCAGTAGCCGTTGTGCATCCATTCTGCGCAGACCTTACCCAATCCGCCTGAACTCTGGATACCCACCGAGTTAAGGCCCGCCGCTACAAAGTAGCCTCGAACTTCAGGCGCTTCGCCCACGTGGAACTGATCATCCGGTGTGAACGATTCAGGACCGCAAAAGAAACTGCGCCAGCCCACATCCGACAACATGGGAACACGCACC
>CALLPU010000049.1 GCA_938016235.1 uncultured Granulosicoccus sp.
CGGCCGTGGGCGCCGATCTGGTGCAAAGTGCCATCGATAACATGGAGTCGGTGTTAATGAGTGTTGTACGTCTGCAGACAGAGTCTGAGTGTGTCGCTGCTGTGGAGTGGTACCTGGAATCCCAAGGCATAGACGCATCCAGTGCGGGGGCGGTAACCGTTGCCCCGGGTCTGGCAACCTTGCCGTGGCCCGATCATTACCAGTCAGGCGCCGCTACCGGTATTGAGCAAGTCAGCGTAACACCGTGCCTGGCAGCTGTTGCCGAGACAGGTAGCGTGGTGTTGAGTAGCAGTGCAGAATCGCCTACCACCCTCAATTTTCTGCCTGAAACACATATTGTGGTGCTGTACGAGTCTCAGCTGGTACGCCACGTCGATGATGTGTTTCCAACCTTGCGTTCCTTGCAACCGATGCCGCGCACCATCAACTTTGTTACGGGTCCCTCGCGCACGGCTGATATCGAACAAACGCTGGAAATCGGGGCGCATGGACCGCGCCGCATGCACGTGTTGCTGATTGCGGGTTCGGCGGACTCGGCAACATCATGAAACACAACAATATGGCCATGATCAAGGCAGTCACGTTCGATCTTGACGATACATTGTGGGATTGTGCGCCCGCTATTGAAGCGGCGGAAAAAGCGCTGTATGGCTGGCATCAGGCAGTGACGCCCAGAGTGACGGAGGCCCACACAGAACAGTCCCTGCAGCGCTATCGAAATGACATACGCGCAAAGTATCCTGAACTGGCTGGCTGTGTTACTGCCACACGGATGGCGAGTCTGCGCGCGCTCCTGCTGGAGTTTGGCTATTCAGTATCGTTGGCCGAGGAGGGGTTTACAGTGTTTTACAAGGCACGCAGTGAGGTCGAGCTGTATGATGGGGCTATTGAGATGCTGTCATTTTTGAGGCAGAACTACCGGCTGGCAGCCATCACGAACGGCAATGCAGACTTACAGGCCATTGGTATTTCAGATTACTTCGATTTCATTTACGCCGCTGATTTAACGCTTCCCCCCAAGCCGGCTACTGCCATGTTCGAGCGTTGTATGAAAGATTTGGATCTACCTTCGCATGCGCTGCTCCACGTGGGCGACAACCCGGTCACCGATATTGGTGGGGGACACAATGCAAATGTGCAGACGCTCTGGTTCAACCAGTATAATGAACCGTGGCCCGAACACCTGAAAGCCCCTCATTTTGAGGCGGGTGAGCTCAGCGACATCGTGGCGCTACTGAAAAAATGATTGAACGCAGCAGTGCTTGTGCCATCAAAACACTGAACCGCATTCCGTGAACCCAGGAACACCCGCACAATGAGTCGAACGTTTTACGTCAATGGTGAGTTTGTCGCTGAAGAGAACGCGACGATATCTGTCCTTGATCGAGGTTTTCTCTTTGCAGACGCTGTTTATGAGGTGTCCACCGTTCTGCGCGGCCGCTTGATTGACAACGCCGCCCATCTTCAGCGATTGGCCCGTTCGCTTGCCGAATTATCCATGGCGCCGCCGTGCTCTGACGAAGACATTCTCGCTGCCCAGCTTAAATTGATCGAGCTGAACAATGTCGACGAAGGGCTTCTGTACCTTCAGGTTTCTCGTGGCGTCGCAGATCGCGACTTTGCCTACCCCGCCAATGCTCAATCGTCATTGGTCATGTTCACCCAGGAAAAAAATCTGCTGGAATCTCCGATGGCGGAGAAGGGCATGCATATCATTTCAATTCCGGATCTGCGCTGGAAAAGGCGTGATATCAAAACCGTGGGTTTGCTTGCCCCCTGTATGGGAAAGCAAGCAGCTGTTGATGCCGGTGTGCACGATGCATGGATGCTTGAGGACGGTCTGGTAACTGAAGGCACATCGAATAATGCCTACATAGTGACCAACGACAAGAAAATACAAACCCGGCACCTGGGACACGAAATTCTCAGTGGCATTACTCGCAAGGCGGTTCTCAAGTTCGCCCAGAATGCGGGCTACACCGTGGTTGAAGAGCCTTTTACCATCGAGTCGGCGCGCGAAGCGAGCGAAGCATTTATTACAAGTGCCTCTACGTTTGTCATGCCTGTGGTAAACATCGACGGAGTATCGCTGGGCGATGGCAAGCCGGGTCCGGTCGCCACTGAACTGCGCAAGATCTACATTCAGACAGCCCTGGAGCATCAAGACTTGTAGCGAGTCAGACCGCTGCATGGATTGGAAGCCATGAAAAAACCTATCACACGCACCAGCCCGATAACGCAAGCAGCGATGGTTCTCTGCTGTGTTGTCATGGCTGCCTGTGATTCAAGTTCAAGTACCTCTGGACCGTCAGTGGTCATTGATGACGAGAACATCCCCGATCAACCGGTGGTTTCTGCAATCCCTGTGCTCTCAGGTGCTCGGGCAGAGCTGAAATTCGATTTGCAGGAAGACACTCTGCTCAGAGGGCGCTTTTACACACCAACGACGCCACCGTCAGGTCCTGTCACGATTCAGTCACTGCCGGAGCATGGTCGCCTGACTCTGGAGTCAGACGGCAATGTTTTCCTGTACACAGTCGATGAGAATTACTGGGGTGCCGACAGTTTCCGCTACCTGACGCACGATGACCTTGAAGTGTCGGTTTTCCTGAATGTGGAATCGGTAAACGATGCGCCGAGGCTGTCACCCGAACTTGCACGAGTTGCCGAGCAGGGCCGCTTGTATGCCGAGCGGCTTGAGGCTACTGATGGTGATGGGGATACGCTGCGGTTCAGCGCTACGGGTTTGCCCGCCTGGTTGAACCTCAATGCCGCTACAGGCGTGCTGTCCGGCAGGCCGGCACAGGCAGACATCGGCTTTGTTGATGACATAACCCTGCGGGTGACCGACACCACCGGCCTGTTTGATCAATTGACGGGTGTTCGCATCGAGGTGATCGACATCAACG
>CALLPU010000050.1 GCA_938016235.1 uncultured Granulosicoccus sp.
CATCCTGCGACTGACCAGTCCGTTTTTCTGCAAACGTTTTTCGAACATGCACTGGTCTATCTATACGCCAGAGGCCAGTGCTCACTGGAACGGTAAGGATCTTGTCTTTGGTGGTGCGGGTACCCGCAACGACATACCCCAAGGCGAAGTCATGGAGGATATGTGGCGAACCTATTTTTCCAGCATCTTCAACCCGGCTCGATTGCGCGTTGCGGCAATGCAATCCGAGATGCCTGTCAAATACTGGAAGAACCTGCCAGAAGCGCCGTTGATCGCTGAACTGATACACACGTCGGGTCGACAGACTCAGCGAATGGTTGAAGCTGCACCTACTCAGGCGCCGCGTTATGCAGCAGCGGCATTACATGGTGCGGGTAGCCCTGCAACAGCGCCCATGCAGCAGGCCATCTCACCCGCTCCTCAGCGTTACGCTTCCATCGAGCAACTGAGAAATGCCGCGCGAGACTGTCAAGTGTGCGCGCATGCCTGTGATGCAACGCAAACGGTATTCGGGCAAGGGCCAGACTCAGCGTCCGTCATGATCGTGGGGGAGCAACCCGGCGACATCGAGGATGTTCGCGGCAGACCGTTTGTCGGACCGTCGGGCAATTTGATCCGGCAGATTCTGGCTGATCTGTCTTTCAATGACGACGAGATCTACTTCACCAACGCTGTGAAGCATTTCAAATACACTGTGAAGGGTAAGAGACGCCTGCATCAAAATCCGTCGGTGGACGAGATAGAGCACTGTAGCGGCTGGCTTGCACAGGAACTGGCTTTGGTAAAACCGGCGCTGGTTATCGCTTTGGGTGCGACTGCTGCGAGAGCGTTGCTGGGTAGACCGGTCAAGATTGAACTGGAACGTGGCAAACTGCAGGCACTCTCAGCGCAAACCTTGCTCATGGTCACATCACACCCGGCGTATGTGTTGCGTTCCTTCAGTAAACAGGTACAACGAGAACGTGAGGCAAGCCTGCGAAACGATGTGGCAATGGCGTTTGAGGCGCTGGTTTCAGCCGAACAGGTGCCACTCGCATTGGGCGTTTAACAAGGCACTTATGCGTCAACGTTCTGACTTTGGCGCCTGAATGTTGCCGTCGGGAACCCGATAGGGAGCTTCTGAGAACCAGTAGGACAAGACAACTAAATCGTCGTGATAACGTCGCTGCAAATCCGGGGTGTTCCCGGTTGTTAATCTTGTTTGGAGCCGCCTCAATGAAGCGCACGTTTGATTTCGTTGGTTTGAATACTGTTATATCAGAAGCATTCAAACCCTTGCATCAGGTCACACCAGCCCTTGCGCGCAAGGCAGGCATGGACGCTGGTATCAAAGGGACAACCCCCTCCAATTGCCATCATTCCTACTTTGCTGACGAAGCATTGGAAAGCGAATGGTATCGAGGGTACCGTATGGGAAAACAAAACCGCGAAGAAGGCTGAGTGGTGGTGTAAAATCCGGCAGATGAGCTGCCTGGAACTGACCGACGCCGAGATAATAAAGATAGCTGAGCCGATGATGGACGACGTCATGCTCGGTGTCTCTCGGCGTGATTATGCGTTGCACGCTTCCCACTTTTCAGTGAACCTGAAAAGCAAACTGGGTAGTGACGAATTCTTGAGTGCCTGCGATCAGCGCGATACTGACTGGGGACTGCCCGGTCATCGGGAGCTGGTGTCCATATTCCGCAAGCACAAGTCGTTTACCCTGATCTGGAATCAGCAATACACTCGTACCGACGAAGAGGTCATCGCGATGACCACGATAGCCTTGAAAGGCGGACGGTACTTTGTTGACTACTTCCTGCTCCATTAACCCTAGTGAGCTTGGCGCATTATTATTGCTCCTCGCATCAACGTTGTCGCCTGCTGTATCGGGCAACAGCGCAAGGGATGCGGTTAACACACCTCCCGTAACAGGTCCCGCCAACGAGCTTCATCTGGCGCGCCTCACGTTTGATCATGGGGCGCATAGCAACTGGGGGCCCGGCAGACCGTGGTGGCGCATCGACTGGCCAGATGCGGAGTTCCACTTTACCGGTGGTGTGCAGCGCTACACGGTCATCGACGTCGCGGGAGACAGCGTTCATATCTCGCTGTCTGACGAATCTGTCTTCGATTACCCCTGGCTTTTCGCCCAGCAGGTGGGTCGCTGGCATCTGGATGAGCAGGAAGCCCAACGCCTGGGCGAGTACCTTCGGCGGGGTGGTTTTCTGGTGGTGGATGATTTCCACGGGCCTCAGCAATGGCAGATTTTTGAGCGGGTCATGCAGCGAGTACTGCCCGGCTCGTACGTTGAAGAGCTTGATCAATCCGATGAACTGCTGCATGTGCTGTATGAGCTGAACCCGGATACGCAGATTCCCGGGCGCCGACACCTCAGAGGCGGTGCCGATGGCAATGTTCAGGTGGACATGCCCTATAGTCCTGCCCGATGGCGCGGGATCAGCGACGAGCAAGGGCGGTTGATGGTGGCCATCAACTTCAACATGGACATGGGTGATGCCTGGGAGCATGCGGATGATCCTGTGTACCCGGTACCCATGACATCCCTTGCGTACCGATTTGGTATCAATTACCTGATCTATGCGATGACTCACTAAAAGCAGGCTCATTGCAGAAACGCGGGATGACGCTGTCAACGCACCTGCGCAGACACGCTGTCGTTATTCATTCACTCGATATTCCTGCACTTGAGTGCCTGTGCGAATGGATTTGCGGTTTCTGACATCCTCATCTGGTTGTATGCTTGAGTTCGGGCAGGGGACGTGCCCCTTGTCTACCCACTCCCCGCGTCAACAATAAAGGAGATGTTCATGGACTATATCGATGGTTTCGTTGTGGCAGTTCCTGAGGCAAACAAGCAGAAGTACATTGATCACGCGGTGACGGCCGCTGCGGTTTTCAAGGAGCATGGCGCGTTGCGGCTGGTTGAGTGCTGGGGCGATGACGTGCCCGACGGGGTGCAGACATCGTTCCCCCAATCCGTCAAATGCTGCGAGGGAGAGACCGTGGTGTTTTCATGGATCGTCTGGCCGTCCAGAGAAGCGCGGGACGCGGGTATGGAAAAAGTCATGAGTGATCCGCGCATGTCGGAAGAGAATCATCCCATGCCGTTCGATGGCAACCGGCTTATCTACGGCGGATTCCAGATGCTCGTGAACGAATGAACGTTTTATAGGTTCCATTCCAGCAGTGGGTCGTGCGGCTAATTCCCGGTGACGGCATTCAGTTTCTGGCACAGGAACTTCAGCACCTCGCTGTCGGCGCCAGCTGCCAGATCTGTCAGATCAGACAAGCGGCCGGCGTTGAGTGCGGGCAGATCCAGTGGCGAGTGTTGAAAGCCATACGACAACGACGCTGATCCCAGTCCGGCCAACACCACCCAGAACAGCATCTTCAAGCTGCTGCTGACGATCTTCATGACACTGAAGAGCACGAGCACCACGCCAACACCGATCATGATTTCGTCGGCGTATTCGGAATTGATGAACGATTGCCATTGCTCCATGCGGATTCCTCTTCGTTTGATTTGACTGGATCTGAATCCGTCAGTGTAGCCGATCGCTGGTGAGGCAATGTCATGGGCTGCCGTGCATTCTTGTCTGGCACGCCATGCAGCATTCCATGCGGCATTCCATGTGGCTCGTCAGGCAGTGCACAGCGTGGGCGTATGTTTTGCGTATACATGACTGACAACAGCGTGACGGGTTGTCGTGCGATACTTACCGCCTCAGACCAATGACCCAGGATTACCCCAGACTCATGACTGACGAGACGCAACGAATCATCTATACCGCCACAGACGAAGCGCCACGACTCGCAACAGCCTCGCTGTTGCCGATTGTGCGTGTGTTTGCCTCGGCAGCGGATATCGATGTTCAGCTGACCGATATTTCGGTGGCTGCGCGCGTGCTGGCCGAGTTTTCCGACTACCTGCCGGAGGCGCAAAAAGTACCGGATAACCTGGCTGAATTGGGCCGCCTGACTCAGGATCCTGCCACCAACATCATCAAACTGCCCAACATCAGTGCCTCGGTGCAGCAACTCAAGTTGTGTATCCAGGAACTGCAGAACAAAGGCTACAACATTCCGGACTACCCCGATGATCCGCAGTCAGGAGAAGAGCATGCTTTGCAAAAGCGCTATGGCCGTGTGCTGGGTAGTGCGGTGAACCCGGTGCTTCGGGAAGGCAACTCTGATCGGCGGGCACCCAAGGCGGTCAAACGCTATGCCCAGAAGCATCCGCACAGCATGGGTGAATGGAAGCAATGGTCGCGCACCCACGTCTCGCACATGCACCATGGTGATTTCTATCACGGCGAACAATCGCTGACGGTAGACAAGCCCCTGAGCGTGAAAATGGAACTGATTTCGGAGAGTGGAAAAACCCAAACGTTAAAATCCGGCATCTCGCTGCAGGCACACGAAGTAGTGGACCTGATGTTCATGAGCAAGCAGGCGTTATGTGACTTCTACGAACGTGAAATGGAAGACTGTCGCGAATCGGGCATTCTATTTTCGCTGCACGTGAAAGCGACCATGATGAAAGTGTCTCACCCGATCGTCTTTGGTCATGCCGTGAGG
Organism: uncultured Granulosicoccus sp.; assembly: GCA_938016235.1. Taxonomy (GTDB): domain Bacteria; phylum Pseudomonadota; class Gammaproteobacteria; order Granulosicoccales; family Granulosicoccaceae; genus Granulosicoccus. Next base: position 4,585 of record CALLPU010000050.1, read on the forward strand.
ATTTACTACAAGGATGCATTTGATAAACACGGTGCCTATTTTGACGAACTCGGCATCAACGTGAATAACGGTATGGCATCTTTGTATGACAAGATTGCCGAATTGCCGCGGTACAAGCGTGAAGAAATCGAGCGTGATCTGCATGCCTGTCAGATACATCGCCCCCGGCTTGCGATGGTGGATTCAGCCAAAGGCATTACGAACTTCCACTCACCCAGCGACGTCATCGTGGATGCCTCGATGCCGGCCATGATCCGATCAGGCGGGCAGATGTGGGGGGGTGATGGCAAGCTGTACGACTGCAAGGCCGTCATGCCTGAGTCCACGTTTGCACGCATCTACCAGGAGATGATCAATTTCTGTAAATGGCATGGCAACTTCGACCCAACCACGATGGGTACTGTGCCAAACGTGGGTCTGATGGCGCAGAAGGCCGAAGAATACGGATCACACGACAAAACCTTTGAAGCGGCCGAAGCCGGCATGGCCCGCATTGTTGATGAGCAGACGGGTGAGGTTCTACTGGAACAACGTGTCGAGGAGGGTGATATCTGGCGGATGTGTCAAGTCAAGGATGAGCCAGTTCGCGATTGGGTCAAGCTGGCGGTTCGGCGAGCGCGCGAGTCGGATACCCCGGTAGTATTCTGGCTTGATCCCTACCGCCCCCATGAGAACGAACTGATCAAGAAGGTAGAAACCTACCTTGCAGAGCACGACACGAATGGACTGGACATACAGATCATGTCTCAGGTGCGCGCCATGCGCTATACGCTGGAGCGTGTCGCCCGCGGCCTGGACACGATATCAGCCACCGGGAACATCCTGCGTGATTACCTCACGGACTTGTTCCCCATTCTGGAGCTGGGTACCAGCGCAAAGATGTTATCGCTGGTGCCATTGATGGCAGGTGGCGGTCTGTTTGAAACGGGTGCAGGAGGGTCTGCCCCGAAGCACGTACAACAGTTAACCGAAGAGAATCATCTACGATGGGATTCGCTGGGTGAATTTCTGGCATTGGCTGTGTCGATCGAGGAGCTGGGTATCAAGCATGACAATTCGAAAGCCAAGCTGCTTGCCACCACGCTCGACACAGCCACGGGCAGGTTGTTGGAAAACGATAACTCCCCGTCCAGAACCGTCGGTCAGCTGGATAATCGTGGCAGCCACTTCTATCTGTGCCTGTACTGGGCCGAAGAGCTTGCCACGCAACAGGAAGACGCTGAGCTGGCTGCGCAGTTCAAACCGCT
>CALLPU010000051.1 GCA_938016235.1 uncultured Granulosicoccus sp.
CAACAGTAGTGCATACGGCATCACAGCCTCCGGAAGGAATCCTAGGAACCTATTGTCTACTTGCCGCTCTTACAAGAGCGCTCGCGTGCGCGCGCAGCCTACAAGAACCACCCTTGGACACACTGCAACGGCTCGCGGCACAGGATCTGCTGCAGCAGGATCAGAAGATCTCCTGATCATCGTTAACCTCGTACAATACCGGACAAACCGCGCTGCAGCGACGAACAGTAGCTCAATTGCCGTGATACAACGCTTGGAATACAGACATAAATGATGTTGCACACTGACTTTACAGCGAGTGCCGCGAGGCGCTGGGCTGTCACGTTGGCAGCACTGAGCCTGCTGGCCCTCATGGCGTTGTCTGTACATTCGCGAGCTAACCTGCTCGGCGGCGCCGAACCGCTGGCACCGGAAGTGGCTTTCGTGCCTGAATCCGGGGCCGTCACCGATCGCGCCGTAACGGTTAACTTCGACATTGCTGACGGCTACTACCTGTACCGGGACAAAACATCGTTCACCGTTGAGTCCACTCAGTCGGCCTCAGATTTCGCGGCCATTCTGAACCCGACGTCGTCCGGTGAAGCGCTCATGCTGGGTGATGCGCAATTTCCGGAAGCCCAGATCCTTGACGATGAATTTTTCGGCGAGATGGCCATCTACCGCAACGCGGTCTCCATAGAATTGCCCTACCAGGCAAGCACGTCGGTCAAGAGCGCGAAGATTGCCGTCAAGTACCAGGGATGTGCCGATATCGGGCTCTGCTACCCCCCCACCACACAAATCATCGACGTGGACTTCAAGGGTGCAGCGGCTGCGGCAGAGATAGGCAGCTCGCTCCTTCAATCCAGCCCGATTGCCGCCAGCCCTCTGTCGACATCGCCAATTTCCGACGATCCTTCGTTGTCCGATCCTTTTGGGCTCAAAGGCGATCAAGAAGAATTACTGCCCCCAGAACTGGCTTACCTGCCTCAGATAATAAGCGCAGACCCGAATCAGATCTCACTGCGCTGGCATATTGAGCCGGGCTACTATCTGTATCGGGACAAAACCTCGTTCTCACTGAAACAAGCCGGGGCCGTCACGATTGCGGGTACTGCGATCGATCCAGGCACTGAGCAGTATGATGTTTTTTTTGGCAATGTCATGGTTCTCAGAGAGTCTGCTGAAGCGAGACTCGATCTTGAGGGCGCGGCCGATGTCGCTGCACTACAGAACGCAACACTACAGATCAATTATCAGGGCTGCGCCGATATCGGTGTCTGCTTTCCGCCCAGCGTAGTCAGCCTCCCGGTTGTGTTCGACAGCGAACCTGCAACGGTTGTGGCTGCAGCAACGGCAGCCTTGGCCAATTCGACACCCTCAGAGCCGCCGTCATCATCAGGCTTGGTAGCGGCCAGCGTTGTCACAGAGCAATCAGAGCAAGACCGCCTGTTTTCCATGCTAGGTGCTAATAGCCTGTGGTTAAACGTCGCAACCTTTTTCGGACTGGGCCTGTTACTGGCGTTTACGCCGTGTGTACTGCCCATGATTCCCATTCTCTCAAGCCTGATCGTCGGCAAAGGCGATTCGATGAATACTGGCAAGGCATTCCGCCTTTCCCTGGTGTATGTACTGGTGATGGCAACAACCTACGCTGTCGTGGGTGTCATCGTCGGACTATCCGGTTACAACGTCCAGATATTTCTGCAAAACCCCTGGGTGTTGTCTGGCATCGCGCTGCTCTTTGTCGTGCTGTCCCTGTCCATGTTCGGCTTTTATGAGCTGCAGATGCCAACTGGCCTTCAGGCAAAGCTGACGCAGTGGTCCAACAAACAGGGTGGTGGCGAAGTGGGTGGTGTTGCGGCCATGGGATTCATTTCAACGCTGATTGTGGGGCCTTGCGTTACTGCGCCATTGGCCGGCGCCCTCATCTACATTGCCAAAACCGGTGATGCTGTCATCGGCGGCGCCGCGCTGTTTGCTCTGGGTCTGGGTATGGGCGCACCGCTGCTGCTCATTGGCACCTCTGCAGGCAAACTTGTGCCACGCGCCGGCGCCTGGATGAACGCCACCAAACACGTGTTCGGCATATTGATGCTGGCAATGGCCGTGTACATGATTTCCCGGTTTCTGCCTACCACCGTCACCATGGCGCTGTATGGCATTCTGGCCGTCATGAGCGGAATCTACCTTGGCGCTACCGATACGGTGACGCGAGAAAGCCATGGCTGGCACCGCTTTGGCAAAGGGGTTGGGGTTGTCGTATCCGTGTATGGACTCGCGCTTCTTATCGGTGCCTTGGCAGGCGGTAACAGCTACACAGCTCCGCTGCGGGGTGTCATGAGCGCAGCGTCTGAACAAGGCGCACAACCCAGCGAACACGGTTTGGCATTTACACCGGTCAAGGGACTCGATGGACTGCAGCAAGTTGTGGCACAAGCCAGTGCCGAGGGTCGCCCGGTGATGCTTGATTTCTACGCGGACTGGTGTATCAGCTGCAAGGAAATGGAAGCCTTCACCTTTACCGATGATACGGTGCAGGCACTACTGAAAGATGCCATCGTTATACAAGCGGATGTCACCGCCAACGATGCGTCTGATCAGGCGTTACTCAAGCACTTCGATCTGTTCGGTCCGCCGGGAATCATTTTCTATGACACAGCGGGCAACGAGTTGCGCCCGGCACGTGTAGTTGGGTTCATGAATGCCGACAAGTTTGCCAGACACGTTGAGCGTTTTATAGGACGCTCTGCCACTGTGGCGGCGCTGAATCGCTAGGCTATCGTTGCACAAACGACTGACGGCCTGCAATCCAGGCCAGCAGGCTACCCGACAGGCCCGCGAGCAGCACCACCACGCTGGCCGCCTGCCACTGGCCATAATAATCCACAACACCCGGTATCAAGATACCGCCCAGCAATTGACCCACACCGGACCACTGCATCATCAGGCCAACCAGCAGCCCTGCTGCAGAGGCTGAAGTTGCTGCTCTGGGTAGCGTTGCGAACAGTGTGCCCGGAATCAACCCTGACATCATCGAAAACCCGAACGCGGCAGCAATGCTCCAGGCCAGCGGCACACTGGCACTGAAGACCATCCAGGCAAAAAAAGCGCTGCTCAGCGCGCCCGTGATCAGCAAGCGAACATAGCTGACGCCGCGTCGTAGAAACGCACCGGCGAGTACATTCCCCACGGCATTCGCCATGATGACCAATGCCACAATCCGGCTCGCACTCGACAGCGACAGAGAGCTGGTTTGCACGAACAAGGTGGGCAAAAATGAGGTCACCGAAACAAACTGCATGGAGTACGTAAAAAAGCTCAAGCACAACAGCCAGACAACAGGTTGCCTCAGATCCTCGTAACTCGAAGGCTGAGCTGCAGCAGGTAACGGATCCAGAGCTTCACGGTGCCGGATTACAACCCAACGCGCCATGAGAGCCGCAGACAGTGACACGACTCCCGCAAACCACCATGACAATTGCCAGCCTCCGATGGCTTGCAGTGTTGGCGACAGGATTAACATGCCTCCCGCTCCAAGGGGTACAAAGCCTCCCCAGATCCCCATCACCAGCGGGCGATCAGACGCCGTGCTGAGTCGAGTCAACAGCGTGGGCAAAGCAATGACAGCCAGAATCCAGCCCAAACCTTCAAGACCTCGCGTGGCAAGCAGGCCTGGCAGGGACTCCGTTTGCGCGCCCAGCACACTACCCATACCTGCTATCGCTACACCTGCAATAGCAAATCGCGCGTATCCGGTCTTCCTGACGAGCATGCCAAGCAACAGCCCGGTAGTCGCGATAAACACACCGTGCACGGCCACAATCAAACCAGCTTGTGTCAGGCTCAACTGCCACTCGGCACTTAACAAAGGCAACGCGGAAGGTACTTTACCGATATGCATGGCGGTTGTGCAGCCAGCGAAAAACAGGCAGGCAATACTGGCCCATGCGGTGCCTGTTACGTGCGGAGCGCTCATGGACGCCGCCTGCACAGGTAAGCGTGCCAGAGCAATCTTGCCGCAGCTGCTCGATACGGCTGCCATCGCAGGGCATATTCATCAAACTCTGCATACGAGGGCACCGTTTCAAGCGGTGCGCTCTCAGCCAGACTCACCACCAGCGCTCGATCCCCACTGGCCCAGGCGTCAGGGCGACGCATGGCCATCAGTAAATAGACACCGGCAGTCCACGGGCCAATTCCACGTATCGCACACAACTGTTCCAGTACTGACGCATCGTCGATGCGGCGCAATTGCGTCAGGTTCAAATCACCGCCATGCAATGCCAATGCAATCGACTGACAGTACGAGACCTTGCGCTCACTGATACCTGCTTCGCGAAGCGCTTTATCCTCAACATCGAGAAATCGGCCTGGCTCCATACCGGGACACAATTGCCTGACTCGAAGCATTACTGCCCGAGCACTGGCCAGCGACACTTTCTGCTCCAGAACGATATGGACCAATGTGTCAAACGATTGCGTTCGCTGCCACAACGGCGGCTGACCAAATTCGTCCAGAAGCGCCTGTAACATGACATCGTTGCGACACAGCAGCGCAGTCGCGCTAGAGAGCGTTTGCCGGGTTAACGGTTTCTGCCGTGTTGAAGAATGCATCAAACCGGCTCAGTGGTACTCAGGGCCACAACGGAGCCAGGGCACGTCACAGGTGTCTTGTGGAAAACGAGGGGCAACGGTGTAGATTGCAGTTGATACACTGCACCCAGACCACTGAATGCACTCGAATGATCACAATCAAGCGCGCCTTCGTTGCTGAACAACGACGCCTCAACGCCCATCGTCGTCGCAGCACCAATTGGAAACACTGGGGGCCTTACCTCTCTGAACGTGCATGGGGTACCGTTCGAGAAGACTACAGCAGCGACGGGGATGCGTGGTCATACTTTCCCCATGACCACGCCCGCAGCAGGGCCTACCGCTGGAATGAAGACGCACTGGCAGGCTTCTGCGATCGTAACCAGCACCTGTGTTTTGGCCTTGCACTGTGGAACGGGCAGGATCCGTTTCTCAAGGAAAGGCTGTTCGGTGTGTCCGGGCCGGAAGGCAACCACGGCGAAGATGTAAAAGAGCTGTACTGGTACCTGGACAGCACGCCAACCCACAGTTACGCCCGTATGCGCTATCGATACCCCCAGCAAGCGTATCCTTACGAGGCACTGGTGGAAGAAAATGCCCGCAGAGGGTATCTGGATCGGGAGTACGAGCTCAGCGATACCGACATCTTCGCCGATGATCGCTTTTTCGATGTTGATGTCACGTATGCCAAAGCCAGTGAAGACGACGTACTTATCCGTGTCACCATCACCAACCGGGCGGACACACCGGCAACCCTCTCTGTTCTGCCGCAACTGTGGTTCAGAAACACCTGGAGCTGGGGATATCCGGAAGGCCCGCGTGGCAATGTAGACACCCTGCCAGTGATGCATGAAGATCCCAACGGTGGGCTGATTGCCGATCATCCCGCTCTGGGGCAATACCGACTCTATTGGCAGGGCCAGCCTGAATTACTGACAACCAATAACGAAACGAACAAGGAACGGTTGTTTGGCAAGCCCAACGCCACGCCCTGGGTGAAAGATGCGTTTCATCGATACGTTGTCAATGGCGAGACAGACGCTGTCAATCCAGCCAGGACAGGTACCAAGGCTGGCCTGTTGTACAAACTCAAGCTCAATGGCAAAACATCCAGAACGCTTCAGTTCCGACTGTGCGATACAGAAAAACGCAAACCATTTGTTGGCTTCAAACCGGCCATGGACCGACGTCTTTCAGAAGCGGATATTTTCTACGGCCAATTGCAGGACGCATCATTAAGTGTCGAGCAACTGGCCATACAGCGTCAGGCGTGGGCAGGCATGCTGTGGTCTAAACAACTCTACTACTACAACGTGCAACAGTGGCTGAACGGTGATCCCGATATGCCGGTGCAACGAAACAACAACCGCAATGATCACTGGCAGCATCTCGACAATTTCGATGTCATGTCAATGCCGGACAAATGGGAATACCCGTGGTACGCCGTCTGGGATACGGCCTTCCACTGCCTGCCGCTGGCAGCCGTTGATGCAGACTACGCCAAGCGGCAACTGTTACTGATTACACGTGAGTGGTACATGCACCCCAATGGCCAGTTTCCCGCCTACGAGTGGGCCTACGGTGACGTCAATCCACCGGTGCATGCGTGGGCAACATGGAACGTTTACGCCATGGAGAAACAACGAAACGGCACAGGGGATCGCGCTTTTCTGGAAAGTGTCTTTCAAAAACTGCTGCTGAATTTTACCTGGTGGGTAAATCGCAAAGACACCCAGGGAAACTCGATTTTCGAAGGCGGCTTTCTTGGACTGGACAACATCAGCCTGTTTGACCGATCAAAGAAGCCCCCAACCGGTGGGATACTGAATCAATCGGACGGTACAGCCTGGATGGGTTTTTTCTCAGCCTGCATGCTGCGCATCGCGCTTGAGTTATCTCGCACTAATCCGGTGTATCAGGATATCGCCTCTAAATTCTTCGAACACTACTTGCAGATAGCCAGCGCCATCAATGGCGACGGTTCTCACAGTGGGCTATGGGATGAGAAAGACGGCTTCTTCTATGACAGGCTGGATTTGCCGGATGGGCGAAGTTCTCCTATCAAGGTACGCTCGCTGGTGGGTTTGATGCCCATGATTGCTGCCTCCATCATTGATG
>CALLPU010000052.1 GCA_938016235.1 uncultured Granulosicoccus sp.
GCACGAAGCCATATCGAGATGCTCGACGCGCTACTCAAGTTGCGCCAGACCTGCTGCCATCCGGCGTTGGTCAAACTGGGCACAGCCCGGGGTATCAAGGAGTCTGCAAAGACAGATCTGCTCATGTCGATGCTTGATGAACTGATCAGTGAGGGCAAGAAGATCCTGCTGTTTTCCCAGTTCACCGAAATGCTGGGTTTAATAGAATCCGAGCTTGAAGAACGCGGCATCCGCTATGCAAAACTGACGGGCCGCACACGCAAGCGCGATGAGGTCATCGACTCGTTTCAGCACGGCGATATCCCGCTGTTCCTGATCAGTCTGAAAGCCGGCGGCACCGGGCTCAACCTCACGGCCGCAGATACCGTTATCCACTATGACCCTTGGTGGAACCCGGCTGTGGAAAACCAGGCCAGTGATCGCGCTCATCGCATCGGGCAGGATAAACCCGTGTTCATCTACAAACTGGTCGCCAGTAATACGGTGGAGGAGAAGATCATGACCATGCAGGCGCAGAAGAAGCTGCTGGCAGATCAAACCATTAACCAGAGCGAGGCCACGGCCATGCAGAATCTCACCGCCGACGATATTCTGGATCTGTTCTCAGCCTCAGACGATCAGGAATCTTCAGCCGCGTAAGGCCAGTTTCTCGCGGATCTCCGCGTGCACCGACGCGGTTATCGGATAACCGCGCATGGTCCAGATCGCCGCCAGCTTGAACAGTATGCACGGTGCGCCGTAGAGCACCGCCAGCCATAACAGTGACCGTTCCGTGTTGGCATCCGTTGCACTGAAGCCTGCCAGCTCCAGCAACGGAAAGGCAATGCCGATGGCCAGCGCATACGACAGCTTGGATGCCGTCCCCCACAGCGCAAAGAACAACCCGGGACGTCGATAGCCGGTTTCCAGCGCATCCCACTCGATCACGTCTGCGTTGATGGCGCTGGGTAACGCAAGGTCGGCACCGGTTGCGAAACCCGTGGCAGCCACGATGACATAAAACCAGACCACCGACGTGCTGTCGAGAAACGGCGTCCATAAGAAGAACAGACACGCCAGTACCATCGCAACAGACCAGGTGCCATGCTTGCCAAATCGCTTGGACAAGGCCACCCACACCGGCACGGCAGCGGCTGCGCAGATGAAGTACAGGAACAGGAAGACACCTGCCTGTTCAGGCACCTGCAACACGTGCGTGACGAACAACAGGAACAACGTGGCAGGTATCGCGTTACCCACGGCATTCAATAGATAACTGACCAGCAGTTGCCGGAACGGGTTATGGGTTTTCATCAAGGCCAGGGCAGATTCAATCGAATTGCCCGGCAATGTGGTTCTGGCCGTATCCGGCACGCGCCAGGCAGCCCACACCGTGGAGAACACCAGGGTAACCAGCACCAACAGGGTGATGATGAATAACGTGGTACCCAGATTGGGAGATCCGTCGTCGGCAAAGACGGCGGGCACAATCAACGCACACAAGGTTCCAGCCAGACCGAAAGCAACGCGGACACCCGTCACCAGGCTGCGCTGGTTGTAGTCTTCAGACAGCTCTGCTGCCCAGGCACTGGCCGGCACGATAGACAGTGTCCCGGCGATGTAGATGCAGACGGTCCACAGCAACAGATAGAGCCCGCCGGCATCATCGGGCGGGTTAAACAGAAACCAGACGGACAACGCAATGAACGGACTGGCAGCCACGACAAACACCTTGCGCCGCCCAAACCGATTGGTTGAGTGATCTGACCAGTAGCCCACAATCGGGTCGGTCACCGTATCGCACAAACGAGCTAAGAGCAGTAGCCCACCAATGGCGCTGAGACTCAACGCCGTAGACTCGGCATAGTAGGTTGGCACGATCACCTGCAACGCAATGAATGCCGCTGCCAACGGAAACGCAAGGCTGCCGTAAGCGGCGAGCAAGCCTGGAGCAAGCGAGGATTTACTCATGCGAATGGCCGGCTACGATGACTGGGGATACAGGGGTGATCTGCTTGTATTAAAACGGTATGGGTTCAAGCCTTGCGGTACCCATCCTGAGTGGGAAGCGCCACGTGTTGTCCGCACCCGATTTATCAAACCACGCCCACTTCGCATCCCGAACGCCACCGTTGACGTCGTTGTTGAGCTGTATTTCAAAACCAAAGGTGCTGTCTACGGGTATTTTTGCAGCCGCAAGATCGAGCTTCACTTCATAAATCTGCTGATCGCCAGCGCACAGGCACACCGCAAACTCAAAGGCTGCATCGTCGATGGGCGCCGAGCGATCTCCCAACTCAAAACGCGTATCGGCGCTACCACTCTGATTGGGGCTACCATCGCCCGCGTTCGACAGTAACGCTATGATGGCCTGGAAGTCATCGACCCCGTCATACGATGCCAGTTTGCTGTTGTCGCCGTCCCAGAAGATATCGACAGCATCATCGTTGTACGCCAACACGGAATCGCCAAACGGTGTCTGCTGATCGCCTTTCTCCGCAAAAATCAGCAAGTACAAGTGCTCACCATCGTGCATACCGGCCCAACGGTATTCTCTGTTTTCGCCCGGCACGGTAACGCCATCGTCAAGCATCAACTCATCGATATTCAGCGCATTACGCTGTTGATCCAGAAACTGTGCATTCGACCACAGAGAATCGTACCGGCCATCAATTACCGGTGCGGTTTCATTGTACAAAATCGTCACCACAGAAGGCACATCATTAGGGTCGTTGGGCCGCGAACCGGCAAGTCGTTCAGCCAGGTTGCTTTGCTGATCATTATCAATATCCAGTTCGGGCATGGGTCGGGCGGCCGTTGAAGCCGTCACATACTGCTGCGTCCGAATTTCTATGGCCCGGTTCTCGCTCACATTCGGCAACGTGGTGGTGTACGTGGCCAGTAACAACTCACGTTCCATGGAATCCGGCAGATCTTCAACATCTGTTTCCACCCACTCAATGTTCAACGTGGCCGTTCTGCCCTCGGGTACAAATACCTCCCCTACCCATTCAGGCCCTGATCGGATTTGCGTGGCCTCGTACTCAACACCATCCACCACGGCACTGACCCTGGCGTCCAGGTTGTCATTGACGATTGCCCGAGACTGCAAAAACTCA
>CALLPU010000053.1 GCA_938016235.1 uncultured Granulosicoccus sp.
ACCTGAAGCTCTAGCGGAACCCGAAGCGCCTGCCGAGCCCGAAGCTCTTGCCGAGCCCGAAGCGCCTGCGGAAAGTGTCGTTAATGACGATTTGCGCAAAGCGTTGAATGAATTACCGACCTTGCGCATACTGTTTGAAACAGACGTGAACGTGTTGACGCCAGAAAGTCTGGACGTGCTTGATCAGATTGCAGATGTACTCATGAGATTCCCGGATGCGAAAGTTGCCATTGAAGGGCACACGGATTCGACAGGAGATCAGGCCTTGAATCTTGAGCTGAGCCTACTGAGGGCCACAACGGTGAGAGACTACCTGATCAGTAGAGGCGTCTCAGTGTATAACCTTCGAGCATTGGGCTTTGGAGAAGAAGTTCCAATTGCGGACAACCAGACAGCCGAGGGTCGCGCTATCAATCGCAGAATTGAGTTCATATTTTGATGAACCAGGTAACGATGATGATGAATCAGGCAACGATACTCATGAACAAGATCATGGCCGTGCTACCCCTGTATTCGGAAATAATCGCCTGCTTTGCAGCTGCAAGCTTGCTGAGCCTTTTTGCTGGCTGGATGATCAGCCGCTCCTCGGCAAAACGCAAATTGAGAAAAACCGTGGATAGCTTGGAGAAACGCTACAGCGCGCTTGAACAATCGGCCGCGGCAGACACGGAGAACCTTGAAGAGCAGCTTCAGAACCTGGCCAACGAAGCCAAGACCCTGCAGTCCACCAATCGCGTGCTGACGGATTCGTTGAAAAAGAACGACACCAGCATTCAGAAGGCTCGCGCCGAGGCCATAGAACTGAATCGTCAGCACGCAGAAACACAGGAAAGGCTGCAGCGAATCATCCAGCAAAAAGACAGAGAGCTGGTTGAGCTGGGGAACCGCATGAGCCAGGCGGGAGAGTCCCTCAAGCACGCCGGATCCACTCACATCGCGCCGAATGCGGCCTCGACGCTGAACGGTCACGCCAGCAGGCTACAGGATTCCGATCTGAATCACGCCGATACCGTAGCGATTAATCCTGTTGAATTGTTTGACGCCACAGTACAGATGACAGCGGGAGAATACGTTGGCAAGAACGGCGCACACGCTGCCACTGAACAGCAGGATGTGGAAGAGCCGCTGGAAGATACCGCTGATCTGAGCGGCATGATGGAAGATGAACTGGAAGAGTCAACAGTTGCGCTAGACGATGAAGCTCTGGCTTTTGCCCAACGTGCTTACCCCGCAAGCAGCCGAGACTAGTGGTCCGTCCAGTGGATAATGTGGGGTTCATACACCACTCACACCCATGACTGCCACTCTGTATTATGTTCACGATCCGATGTGCAGCTGGTGCTGGGGGTTCCGCTCGTCGCTGTCAACGTTGCTGGATAACATACCACCGCAGATTTACGTTCATAGACTGCTGGGAGGCCTGGCTCCAGACAGCGATCAACCCATGCCGGCAAGCATGCAGCAAATGCTCCAGCAAACATGGCAACACATTCAAACGGTGATACCCGGCACGCAATTCAACTTTGATTTCTGGACAGACAACCAGCCCAAACGATCTACCTGGCCATCGTGCCGTGCTGTCCTGGCAGCACGATCACAGAATACAGCCTTCGAGCTTCCCATGATTGAGGCCATTCAACAGGCCTACTATCTGAACGCTCAAAACCCGTCCGATACGGATGTACTTGTTGCGCTCGCGAATAGCATCGGGTGCGATACTGCGCGCTTTTCAGATGATTTACACAGCGACGTCCTGCATAAGCAGCTGCTGAGTGAAATTGAGTTTAGCCGTGGCCTGGGCGTGCAGGGGTTTCCCAGCCTTGTCTATCAATCGCAAGACGATTCAATCAAACCCATCATGGTCGATTACAACCGTCCCACCCTAATGCTTGAACAAATCGAACAAATGACCCTCGGTTGAGTCACACAGCGCGCACCGCTTCGCTAAGCTCATCACAGCCCTGTTAAAGCCAATCAGTAAAATCCCGGCGTCTGCCGTTAAACCCTTCGATAACGGTTTAGATGGCGGGTATGACTACAACAACAAGATCCTGGCTACTCGCCTGCTCAGTATGGGTACTGAGCAGCTGTGGGGATGGCGGTGGAAACACGGCACTGTTCAGTCAGCAACCTGCAATTGCCCCCGCCCTTCCGGCAACCGAGGTTGCCAATGCCGCGCCCGACGGACCACTCAGCCCTGAAGAGGCATTCCGACTCGTCGAACAAGCCACCTTTGGCCCCCAACTGGACGATATCGCACTGGCTGGAAAAGACGGCCCCGAATCGTGGATCAACGGGCAGATGCAAATGCCTGCAACTTTCCTGAGCGATGGCCTTGGACGCGCAGACAGCAGCCGATGGAATGAATACGTCAACGTGTGGTGGCGCCATGCCATACAGGCTGATGATCAACTCAGACAGCGAGTGGCTTTTGCACTAAGCCAGATACTCGTTGTGTCGGCACACGATGGATTGAGTCAACAGCAGTTCGGATTGGCGGGGTATTACGACATACTGCTCAGGAATGCCTTTGGCAACTATCGTGACCTGCTATCAGAGATAACGCTGAATCCGGTCATGGGCGAATACCTGAGCATGAAGGGCAATCGCAAACCGGATGAGCAGGAGAACATTCAACCTGATGAAAACTATGCCCGTGAATTACTGCAACTCTTCAGTATCGGGCAGGTATTGCTGAATGAGGATGGTACGCCGAAACTCGATGATGAAGGCGTTCCCCTGCCCGCATACAACCAGACCACCATAGAGAACTTTGCGCGTGTTTTCACGGGATGGCATTTTGCCAACGCGGATGACTTCAAATGGCCGAAAAACAAAGACTACCTGTCACCCATGGTGCCCTGGCCTGAGTACCACGACAACAACGAAAAAACCTTACTGAACGGAGTCGTGTTACCGGCCGGTCAATCGGCTGAAGCAGATCTGAACGCAGCGTTAAACAATGTGTTCAATCATCCGAACGTGGCACCGTTCATTTCAAAACAACTGATCCAACGTCTGGTAACCAGCAATCCTTCACCCGGCTATGTGCGAGACGTTGCTGCTGTGTTCAATAGAAACGCTGCGGGAGAACGCGGATCACTGGCCAGCGTCGTCAAAGCCATACTGATGCACCAGGAGGCCCGATCCGGCCATCTGGAAGCGCCGGATACCTTCGGCAAGATGAAAGAACCGCTGTTACGGTTGACGCAGGTGTGGCGCGCGTTTGAGCCCGAGAGTATTCCCTACAACTTCAACTATGGCTGGGTAGAAAAAGAATTGGCGCAATCACCGCTTAATTCTCCTTCGGTATTCAATTTCTACCGACCAGACTTCAGCCAGCCGGGTGAGATAAGCGCTCGCGGGCTGGTGACTCCCGAGTTTGAGATACTGGATGAAACCAGTGTTATCACTATTACAAGCCGATTACTGGCCAGCATCTTGTGGTCTCACAACTACAAGAACGATATCGATGGCAATCGCATTGCCATCGACATATCGTATGAAATGATTCTCGAACCCAATCCGGATGCGCTGCTTGATCATCTCGATCTGCTCCTGCTTGGTGGTCGAATGTCGGCTGAACTGCGTCAGGAAGTGTTAAACCTGATGAACGCCAGAAGCTATGCCAGTGGCGCATCGCAACGTGTTGTCGAAGCCATCTTCTTGATTGCCACTTCACCTGAAGCAGCAATACAACTATGACGCAAAAGCGCTACGGGTCAACGAGTATTCAGCTAATACCGCGCTGACTCACTATCACCCGCAAACCCTTCGCACTAAAAATAATAATAATCGCGAGTTACCATCATGAACAGTTATAGCCGACGCCGTTTCCTCAGATTGGGCGCGCAAACCATGGCCGGCGCTGGCCTGGCGCTGGGTGGTAACCCTGCACTGACACTGGCAAGAGCGGCGGACACCTCATCAGCTTCTGCACAGGATTACCGCGCGCTTGTCTGCATCTATCTGGAAGGTGGGTGCGACGGCTTCAGTCTGATGGTTCCAACGGGTTCCTATGAGCATGAGGTTTTTGCATCGGCCAGAGGTGCGTTGGCAGTACCCTACCACCAGCTGATCGGATTGCAAGGCGGAGCATCACCGGTTGGATTGCATCCATCGGCTGGCGCTTTACAACCGTTGTACGACGAAGGTCGTCTTGCCATGATTGCCAACGTCGGTACGCTGATTGAACCAACCACTCCCGAGCAGTACGAGAACAATGCTGTGTCACTGCCCGCCCAGCTGTTCTCACACAGTGATCAGGCTATTCAGTGGCAGCAACTTCAAGGGCGCGATAGAGCGGAGGAAGGTTGGGGCGCGAAAGCGGCTGAGCTGCTCGCCGATTTTCAGGAACGTGATTACTTGACGTCCATTTCTCTTGCCGGTTCCAACTATTGGCAATCAGGACTTGGGCAACGCCCATACACACTGACTGAATCCGGTGTGCTCAATTATCAGGGCATGGATGGATCAAATGATTGGCAGCAACCACGCCGCGAAGCGTTCGAACGTGTGCTCGATCTGCAGCGCCAGCACGTTTTCTCCAAAGCGTATGCCGATCTGCAAAAGCGAGCCATGTCAGTTACCACCGAATTGGGTCAGGTGCTGGAAAGCAACGCTGGGCTGTTTACCGACCAGCCTGAAGGCAATGGTCTGGCTGAATCACTGAATATGGTTGCTCAACTTATTGCAGCGCAAGAACAACTGGGACTTCGCCGGCAAATCTACTATGTGAGCATGGGAGGCTTTGACGTACACGACAATCAGAGCAAGGAGCAACCGGAGCTGTTTCAGGAACTGGCCACCGCAATGGCGTTCTTTCAACAGAAAATCGACGACATGGGGAAGAGCGAAAACGTGACAACCTTTACGGCGTCGGACTTCGGCCGTTCGCTCATACCTAACGGTGACGGTACTGATCACGGCTGGGGCAATCATCTCATGGCATTTGGTGGTGCGGTGAATGGCGGGAACATCTACGGCTCTCTCCCCACTCTGGAAGTGGGGGGACCGAATGCCGTTCACCGTGGACGTATTCTTCCGACGACGTCTGCCACCCAGTATGCCGCTACCTTGCTGCGCTGGCTCGGGCTCAATGACACGGAGCTGGACTCCGTGTTGCCAGGGCTTGTCAACTTCAGCGAACGGGATCTGGGCCTTTTCTCCTGAGCGTACACACGATGTGCAGATGAGTCCGGCCGGTTTAGTAAACCGATGTCTCGCGTAAACACGCAAACGTCAGAGTTGTCATTTCTCCAATGCTGGATTAGACCTCCACTGGCAACTAATAAGCTCGGATTCTATTGATTAGCATCTGCTCGAGCAACAACGCAACGGTGTCTGATTGAAATCCGGTTTTTCAGAGTGGCTCATATCGCTATATGCGTCTTTCGTGTTTGACACGATTGATGTCAAATGAGATTCTACGTCTCATTACTGGGCTAACCACGCCCCGGTATGCATGATCTTCAACCTGTTCTGACCTATTGTGCAGGATGAGTGTCATGGTTATCGGGTAGTTGTCATTCAAGGCAGCGCCCTCGACATCCATCTGGAGGAAACTGCATGCGCAGCACACTGCTCAAGACGATTGGTGCTTCGGTTGGCCTGACCCTTCGTCTCACTACCGGTCGAATTCGACGGGTGTTTGGTGGGGGTTTATTTACCCCGTCTTTCTTTTAAGAGTGTCGATTCCATCCATAATAGTGTCGGCTTGACGACGCAATTCAATACCCACCAGAGGCAACACTAAATGCTCGGCTATCGGGCATCACAAACGCCTCTCTCATTAGATAAATTCCTTGGAGAAACTATGAAAGTTAAACACCTTCTCAGCGCAACTGCTCTGAGTGCGGCATTGGCAGTCGGAACTTCGTATGCCGAAACCACCACGATTCGGGTGCAATCAGTTCTGCCAAACACGGCAGATGAAGTGGTCATGCTCGAAGCATTCGCTCAGGACGTTTCGGACTTGACGGGCGGTTCACTGCAGATCGAAGTGTTGCCTGCGGGCGCTGTCGTCGGTCCTCGCGACATCATGGATGCGGTTGATGCAGGTCTCGTCGAGGCTGGTTTTGCATGGACACACTACTGGGGTGGCAAGCACGTTGCGGCGAATCTGTTCGGTGCACCTGTTGCGGGTGCTGGTGTCGGAATGGACAACATCGCGTTCCTGAGCTGGTTCCAGTTTGGTGGTGGCAAAGAACTTTACGATCGTCTGTGGGACGAAATGGGCGTAAACGTCAAGGGTTTCATGCTGCAGCCTGTGGGCCCTGAAGCACTGGGCTGGTTCCCCAAGCCGATCGAGTCTATGGATGACTTCCGCAAGATGCGTTTCCGTGCACCTCCTGGCATGGTAGGCGCAGCTTACGCTGACATCGGTGTACCAGCCGTTGCAATGGGCGGTGGTGACATCTTGCCAGCACTGGAAAAAGGCACAATCGACGCAGCGGAATGGTGCTGCCCGAAGCCAGATTCAGTTTTTGGCTTTCAAAAAGTACTGAAGCATTATTATCTGCAAGGCTTGCATCAAGTGGTTGTAAACGCTGACATGTATCTGAACCTGGATGTCTACAACGGCCTGTCTGATCTTGAGAAGAAAGCTCTGGAAGTGGCTGCCAACGCATCACTGAGCAAGTCCATGTCCTACCGCATTTACGAAAACGGTAAAGCGCTGAAGAATCTGACAGACAACGAAGGCGTTATCCTGGAAGACACACCAGCTGATTACTTCACTGAGTACATGGCTGCTGCCAAGAAGGCGTTGCAAGCTGCTGCGGATGAAAACGAGTTCTTCGCAGAAGTCTGGCAGTCCCAGAAAGATTTCGCTGACATCGCGGTTCCATTCTGGGCTGGTGCACAGGCTTCAAATGCAAGCCTGGGTAAAGCACACGCTGACACCCTGAAGTAAGTTGGACATAGTGCAAGCTCTAGCACCGAGCTTGCACTTTTTTCTGTTGACACGCTTGTAATAATGTCAGCCAAATACGGGCTCTTTGCAGAGCCCGTATTTTTTTGACTTCCATACGATCTCAACTGACGTCTGGAAAACAGAGAATGCGGGGTTCAATTCCCCACCTAACGAAGGAAACACCACCACATGGCAGAAGAACCCAATCCAGACGATCTGGAAATCGCAGACGAGCTTATCGCCGAGCGACGCGCTGAAGCCCCTGGTGAAACACCCGAGGACATGACTGCGTGGCAACGCCCGATCACGGC
>CALLPU010000054.1 GCA_938016235.1 uncultured Granulosicoccus sp.
TTCTTTCTCTGCCTCGGGTGAGGCCAGCATTGAGCTGGAATTGACCGTACAACTTAACCCCACACTCGATGAAGCACAGAACAGATTGATAATGAAACCCGACATCTCTCTTGAAGCGAGTGTTGAGCAACGAAACATCAACGTCGATGTTGATGATTCGTTGCTGCGCAAGGTGCTGGAGGAGATCATCGAAGATCAGATAGATGACGCGCTTGACGAACAGCGGCTGGTTGAGGCTATTCGTAATCTGGAAGAGAAGCTGGATGATGCTTTGAGCCAGGCGTTGGATTCTGATGGCCGTCTCATTGTGGAGTTGCCGGTACCCACCGATGAGCAGGTGGCAGCGCTGTATCGTACGCTGTCGCCAGACGGTGACTGGATGCTGGCCCGCGGCTTCGTGGGTACTCAAAGAGTGAGCTTGCTGGCGGCATTACTCGCCGGAGACAACGATAAGATCAGTGCGATATTCAGTGACGCTGCGCAGTGTGAAGTGGCGGGTATTCTGCAAACCGATCTGTCCCGCCCGACGATGTATACACTGAACGAAAACGGTTGCGAGCTTGCTGATTCGTTGCACAGCGCTACACCCGATCAATCAGCATCTGGAACGGCAAACAGCTGGTATGCCGATGCGCAGTGCCAGGTTCCGATCGACTTCTATCCGACTACCACACAGGACTACTGCGATGCCGTGCTGAATAACAACCGCTTGGGAAACGCGGATTCGCGTCGTGAACAGCTAGGTCGTTGGACGTTCTCTCCCGGCACACGGTTCGATATCGGTGCAGTGCCGCTGCAAGGGCGCACGCAACCTTTCACACAGCGTGTTCAGTACAAGCAAGTGGCAACCTCGATGGGGCAATGCGCACTGGAGATGCGGATTCATTCTGCGCAGGCGTCCTATTCACAGACAGCGCCATCTTCCTCACCACAGCGAGCCTTGATTGCTTTTCACGGCGGTAGCTGGCAACGCCGTTCCTCGGGTGCGTTGGGTATAGAGGCGTTGGCTGCACAATTTGTTCAACAGGGTTTTGTTGTCTTTGCACCGTTCTACCGGCTTATTGGTACCGCTGAAGGAACAGAGGCCTGTAACGACGCATCCCTTGAGTCCGTGCTTGAAGATGCCAGTGACGCACTGACGTGGGTTAAAGACAACGCGGCGCGTTATGGGGTTTCTGGTGATCCTGTGTTGTTTGGGCAATCAGCCGGTGGCCACCTGGCGGGCGTGTTGGCAGTAGAGCGTCCAGACGATGTGGGCAGTGCCGTGTTGTTCTATGCCCCCACCGATTTTACGAATTTTGCTCAGCAGCTGCTGCAGGGTCAATTTGATACGCAAACAGGGCAGAGGCTGTTGGAGACTGTGGTGAGGCAGGATATTAATTCGCTCAACCTTCAGGATCCGCTCATTCAACGCAACACGCTCACCACTCGCATAGCAGCCGATCCGTCGGTTATGCCGCCGTTTTTCATATTGCACGGGAAGCAGGATACGGTACTGCCTGTGAGTCAATCCCTGCGTCTGTGCAACGCGTTCGCTGGAAATCCTGATCAGGGTCCGGCATCAGAATTGGCCGGTACTGCGCCGGAATTAAGGCAGATTGTGCGTTGCGGGTTCAACGGTAGCGAACTGCATCTGATCACAGAGGGTGAGCATGCGCTGGATCTGTGCATTGCCGATGAACTGTGTCTGGCAGGGTCTGCGGAAAGTGCCGAGCTCACCAGAGCGTCGGTAGAAAGCATGCTGCAGTGGATTGGAACCGCTGGATTAAACGATGATGAGCCTGATAAGACCGGCACCGGGTCAGTCGGTTTTGTGTTGCTGTTGTTGCTACTGGCTCTTAAGGTATGCCCGATAGGCCTTCGAACGGGTGCCTTGCCACGAACAAAGACAGACTCGCTGAACGCCACATTATCAACTGGACGGACCACTAGGTGCCTGTGCCGTAGTGCATCAGAAAAATTGCTTGTGCCATTGCAGTGTGTAGCCCACGGCGCACACCACGGCTATCAGGCAAGCAAGCCCCACCCACCATCGTTGAATAGCGACATCGTGTGGCTGGTTGCTTGATGTCCAGTTCATGCGTCCGGTGATCATCGGCCAAATCAGATTCTTACCCGCATACAGCCAGTACAGAAGGATCATGGCGATGTGTATGCACACAACCACCAGTATCAGCTCGGCATTCAGATGGTGAATTCGATACAGCCAGTCGGTGAGATCGCTTCCCAATGCTCCATAGAATGCACCTTCAACCAGCTCATCCTCGTCTGCGATGAACATGCCTGTGACCGCTTGTGTCGTCAGTGACAACAGCATGATCACAACGGCCCAGGAACCCGCAGCGTTGTGCCCACGGGTATCGTCAACCTGCCGTTTAAACAGGGATGAAAGGTGGGAGAACGCGTGGCCAGGGTGCTGCACCAGTCGATTGAGCCTGACATTGCTGCTGCCCAGCAGGCCCCACAAAAGGCGAAACAGTATCAGCGCCAGAACACATTCGCCGACAAAACGGTGCCAGTCAAAAAACTGAAAACCTGTGGACCCGGAGTACAGCATGAACAACACTGCTGCCGCCAGGGCCCAGTGAAACAGACGCGTCCATGCGTCCCACACGTAAACGACTCTGGACCGAGGGCTATCCGATTTCATGTCGTTCACTCGCGTGCTTTACGTGTTTACAAACCGAATCTATAACACTTTATTTTTTCTCGGCGCGGTAGTCATCATGGCAGCCTTTGCAGGATGCTCCGACATCCCCCATGGCACCTTTTAGCTCATCAAGGCCATTGCCGGCGACGGGCACCAGTGCCGCTGTTGCTGTTTTCAAGGCATCGGCCTTTTCCACGATGGCCGGAAAAGTAGACCAGATCACGGGCAGCGCGCGGGTTCTTGCATTCCCTTCCGTCTCGTTATCGGATCCCTGTGGCCAGAACTGGCTTTGCCCAAGGTTGGCGGCTGCGTCGAGGTTTTCGGCAGCCTCCAGTGCTATGTCGGCGTCATAGTCCATTTTGCCTTTGGCCATGGCACTCAAAATACCGATATTAAAGCCGTAGAGTTGAAACATGGCCTGGCGAGCCTTGATGGCCTTATCGTGTGGTCCATCGTCTGCCAAAGCGCCGGTACCGAATCCAACTAACAAGGCCGCTATGGGCAATGTCTGACGAATTGTCTTTCGCATGGAAATTTTCTCCTGAGGTGGTCGTCCACCGTACCAACGCTCTGCGTCTGGTTCATCACTTTGTTATGTGCAAAATTGCACACAGTCGGTTCATAATTGCACATGCAGGTGCGCTTGAGCCATACTAAAAGCCACTGTGACAGCAATACCCCTCATGAGCACGGATCGTTGGAACTGGGATCACCTGCGGTATTTTCTGGCGCTGGCTGACTGCGGGACGTTGTCTGCGGCGGGTCGTCAGCTGGACGTCAGCCATACCACTGTCTTGCGACGCGTCAAGGCATTTGAATTGTCGTTGCAGACGCGTCTGTTTGAACATACGACGTCGGGCTATCAACTCACGGAATCTGGCACCGAGCTTATGGTGCAGGCAACGTCGCTAAAAAATTCCCTGGACGCGGTCGCGCGCAATATCGGCAGTGCCGATCATGAGCTGGTAGGTGATGTGCTCATCGCTACCACAGATTCGCTGGCGTTCATTCTCATGCCGCCGCTGATCAAGCAGCTGACCGACCTGTACCCGGACTTATCGCTCAAGGTTCACATGGGTATTCACATGAGTAACGTTCAGAACCGAGAGGCTGATATTGCGATACGAGCCTGCAAGGAGCCTCCGGATGAATTGATCGGGCGACGAATAGGATCAGTGGTTTTTTCGGCATGTGTATCGCGCGAATACGCCGAGATGCATGGCCTGCGTGACTTCCCGGCCGATACTGCCAAACATAAATTCATCATGCTTGATGAGAATTTCACGGGTGTGCCGTTTCATGACTGGATGAGTTCGCGCGTAAGCCCTGATGCATCCATTGTGGAAGTGAATAATTTCCTGCTCGCCAAAGCCATGTGTGTTGCCGGTCTGGGTATCACCGTGTTGCCCAGTTACATGCTCGAGGACGCCGATCATCTGCTAGAGCTGCGTACACAAACGCCAATCGATCAAAACTCGTTGTGGATAGTATCTCACTCAGATCTGCGGGATACGGCGCGCATGAGGTTGGTGAGGCAATTCCTGTTCGACGCCTTGTCGACAACCTTCGCTGGTCAATCGCTATCGTCGAATTCCTCCAGCTGAGCGGCGAGCCATTCATCGAGTTCGAGCGCGAAGTTATCGACTTCCTCAACATCGTCATCGGCTCCCCAGATGATGTAGGGGCATGCTGTATCGTCGGATACTTCGAAGCCGAGCATGTTGGATCCAATCTCAAACACGCTGACAAAGTTGCCGGGAACATCTGAAGCTGCCGGCAAAAGAGTGCGCACCTTATCCAGCGGTTGTAATCCGGTCATCTCATCAAACAGGTCGATGAAACCATCGTGAATGGCATAAACAGACGCCAATGCATCATGAATCGCGGAGGGAATGGCATGAGGAAATACAGTCGTCGGGCGCCCGGCGATGAACACGTTCATTGCATCAGACATTGTGAAAACGTACAGTAGATGATGTGCCGTTTGATGGCGTAACGTGATCAGGGCGACGGTTTGCAGCTTCTGGCAGATGACCTTGGCAGTATTTTCCAGACCGGCCTGGTTGAGCCACGTGCTCTGCACGAAATCATCGAGTGTGATTTGCCCGGATAGCAACGGTAACCAGTCCAGTGGAACACCCGCAACCGGCTGGTAGCTTTCCGATGGCAGTTGCACTGTGGAAACTGATTCTATTCCACGTTCTTCCAGCCAATTTAACAATACGGGTTCGCTGATTTCCATGGCTTATCCACACGGTAGGGATTTGATCTGGTTTTTCAGATTTTTTATGGACTTGTTGGTTACCGTTCGCGCGGTCTTGCGGGTTGCCGCCAGAGAACCGGATGTGAAATCCAGACCTCTGGACTTGTGTTGTGTCCACGTGTGCCAAAGCCTTGCGCACTTGGAGCTATTACACGATTTGCACAGACCCACAAAATTACTGGGCGTTTCTGCGATCTTTACCTGGTTGTCCTGGCTCAGGCAGGCAAATCCCGGCATGCGAGAGAAGATATTCATGGGCACAATATGATCAGCTGCCAACCTGGACGGAGATGATCCGCAAGCAGCACAAACCTTGGGTGATCGGGTATTGACTGCGTTTCTGGATGCGCTGGAAGGTGATTTACGGCGTAGTCTTTTCTTGTCGGATGCAGAAGGCGATGTCGGGCAGCTTTTCTTGCAGGGTTTGTCAATCGTGTTGGGAGGCGCGGTAGTGTCGATATTCGGCCATGGTCCGGTGTTCATGCTGCTGCCATGATTATGAGTGGTCAGATCCAGATGTCGATCAACATTCTGACCTTCAACCTTGACGTTCATTGACCATGCAGAAAAGTAAGCCTTGCCTTTTGTCTTTGAGGTAACGATGCCCTTTTTCTGAGCGCATCCCGCCTCATTTCCCATGCTGGTCTTGTAGTAGGACTTGTTCTTGAGCATGAGCTCCTTGCCGGAGATTTTTACTTTCTTGCTGCCACCTTTGGTATCGGACGCCTTCGCGGTATTGGGGTAGGGAACGGGAATTCCCGTAGGCGTTGGAGGTACCTTGTCTGGCGGGGTGAAACACACATCCGGAAAGCAACAGATGGTTTTGCCGGATCCTTTTTTACAGGAGATCTCTCTGTTATTCGCGAACACGTTGTTAGCCATTGAGTCATGCTCCTTGTGATTCCACAATCATTGAGCTTCTCTTGCCATCTGCATCGCCAAAATGCAGCATTACATTCCCATTTTTGGTGAGTCCGTTGTTAGTCAGGTAATACTGATAAGCCAGCATGGCGACACCGGAGGCGCAGCCGATTTCACCGATACTGTCGGTCAGGTGAAGGAGGTCCATTTCATCAACCCGGGTGTGCAGTGTTCGGGACAGGGCCAGGCTGGCCTCCTTGAAATAGTAATGCTCTCCCGTCATGTCTGCCAGCCGATACTGTATGTGGTGCATGGGCACATCGGCTTCAGCCAACGCCGCTTTCATTGCAGCAGAGAGCCCATCAGCTCGCAAAGGTTGTCCCGAGCCGATAGGTGCGGTTTCCATGCCGTAGCCGATACCGCGTATCAGAAGCTTGCTTCCCGGTTCATTCGTGTTTGCACCCACCACGACGGTGGCACAAGCCTCCCCGGGAATAAATCCGTTCGAATTCTGACTGGTTAACAACCGGTCCAGCTCTTCATGATGTTTGAGGGTATGTTCCGACAGGTAGCTGTCAACACCACAGATCAGCGCTTGTTCAGCCGCCGCTTCAACAATTTTCTGCCTGGCGTGCCGCATGGCAACAGACATGGCAGTATGTCCATGGCTAAGAATGCGTGAGCCTGTACCAAATCTTACGTCAAGTTTCTCTTCTATCTGTTCTAGAAAAAGATCTTCTTCAGTGATGGAGCGGCCTGGAAACCCTTTCTCTGGAAGGCACAAGAACAACGGCGTGTGAGACAGATCAGACAGCCCGGAGTGCGACAGGCAGTCTGCGATACTCATCGCTGCCAGTTCGACAAGCTTTTGCGTACCGCGCCAAGGCTCCTGTAACGTAATTTCGCTGGCGATGATGGGTTCGCCACCGCTATCAATGAAGCGGGATTCCTGAAAGTTGTCCAGAGCACAACGAATAGCCACACCGCTACTGTCGATGTTTAATCCGACGCCGGTAATCATACTGGCACCGGTTATCGCAACAGGGGAGCTCATCAGCTGCCCTCTTCCTGTTCGCGGATTTTCTGCTGTTTTATCAACGCCGCCAGGCTGGGGTAAAACGTCTTGCCTGTATTGCGTGCCCGCCACCAAGCCTTTGATGCGCTGCCAACCAGAGCTTCCTGTACTTCGTACATGTCATTTCTGAGCTTTACGCTGGCTCGCCAGGTCATCGTAAATCGATTCTCGTCAGGTTCGAGAACCAGCGTATCGAGTGTGGCAAGTTTGTCTTCGCGTTGAGATTTCTTCTTGAAGAATGAAACAGGCAGACTGGCTGTCGGTAACTCGAAGACGCGTTTACCGTCTTCGGTCAGATTGAGAAGTGCCACCTTCTCTCCACCTTTCAAAAAAGGCGCCTGTTGATCTTCCGGCGCACATTGGTAATACAACTCGTTAAAATCCGGGGGTAGAAACGGGAAGTGCTCTTCCAGCCATTCGTCGTCATAGGTACCACCGAGCTTGTATCGTGGTAACCATCCCCTGCCTATGGGGCCGAGTGACATGGGTTTGTAGTTACCGTCAGGGTTAACGATCGGGACACCACATTCTTCGGTGCAAGGAGCTGGTGTGTTGTCCATCGGTGTTTCGCCAGGTTCTTTGCGATAGCCAATACCCACGGGATTCAGCATGTACGGATCGTGTCTGGTTTCGTCGTGGTGGGAACGGTCTACTCCTCCAAATGCAATATCGTAGGTGATTGCACGTTTGACAAATGGTTGTGCTGCGCCTGGCACATATCCGTTTGAGGTGGCAATCCAGAACCTGTCTCCATGGACATTCAGTACTTTACTTAATCCACCCACCTTGAACCCGGCCTGCACTACTGACGCGTCTCGGCCACCAGGAGCATAGGCGGAACCCACCACGGTGATATCGCATCTGTGTTTGACAGGTGCGTAGTCCGCTTCGTACAACGGTGAGGAGAATCCGGGTTCACCGGAAAACGTGTCTGCCTCAATCAGGGGTACCTGCTTCTCCAGCAAGCCGGGTTTTTCATTAACGCTGCGAGGAATGTTGAACGTGCCCTTGATCGCCAGAACAATACATTCCTGTCCAGAGGGTTCCATACCCATCGTGTAACCGGTAACCATCTCCGTATTGTTCAGAACCTGCATGTCAGACAACCCACGCCGTTTGTTTATTCGTCGGCAAGCGTGTGTCCAGATAGCGAGACTCGGGGTTCAGAAGCGCCAGGCTCATGGCGGCTACGTTACGTTGACGCTGCATCCCGTTAGCGAGGATATGTACCAACTCGGGTTGAGTTCTTTCTCGTCCAGCCAGAAAACACCGACCTTGAGCCAGCTTCGGGGAGCTGTTCCACCAGGCTGACACCAGTTCATGATCTGGCCAGGGCAAATCTTCATCTTCATCGAGCGCAACGGCGTTGTCTTCAGGATCGTCTGTGATGCCACCATCTTCAAATCCAGCAGGTGCATCCAGTGTCTCCAGATCATTGTCGGCCAGATCAACACCGGTGATCATGGTGATGGCACCACCTGCCAATCGCGCATACTCGGGGATCTCGGTTTTGCTTATTAACCAGTCCATGGCGGCCGGATCTCCAATCAGGCCGAACCCGTGTACAACATCTCGCTGCCTGTTTGGCATGTCATTAAGCTTCCTGAGCAGCGATTTACTGGCTTTCACATCATCCAGTAGCCCGTGCAGCGCTGTAGCGTCACTGTTGCAAGCCGAATCACTCAAGGCAATTCTGCTGAGAATACGTCGAGCGTGGTCTTGCTTACCAAGCATGGCCAGCGCTCTGCCACGTTCAAAGTATTCACGTTCGGATTCGCCATCTGTTCCATTCAGTATGCCGTTGACAAGTTTGCTTGCCCCGCAGTTGGCGGCGACGTGCAGAACTGTTTCTCGCACTAAGGGGCTATCGCTGTCCAGGTATTTCTCGAGATACAGTATCGGATCGCGGTTGTGCGACGCGCAGGTTTTCAGTCCCAGCACAATTGACGCGCTGTCATCGGCGGAGAGCAACGTCTTGACACAGTCTTTGAGGTGAGCAGGGTCAGCCCAGGCCAGTGCAGATTCCAACTCTCTCAGGATTGCATCCGGGTCCTGCGTATCCTGGCTTCGCTGTATCAGCGCGTTGAACCGCGTTTGATCGCCGGCCTGCAGCAACAACAGCGCTTTTGTAAACCAGGCGCCTTCGTCCTCTGCGTCCATCATCTCGTCAATCATGGAAAACGCGTGGTGGCCAGCAACTCTAAGGCCTTCAATATTGGCATCCAGCCGGTTGTCCAGATGGGCAATATCGGCAAATGAATAGTGAGGCTCGTTAACGGCGTATTGCCTTTGCAACCACAGCGAGCAAACGTTCTCGGCGTGTTGATACACCACATTTTCAACAATCGAGTTCATGGTTCAATTGATCTGCACAGACCCGCCCTTGATGCGATTGGCACCTGAAGAGCGTGTCGAGACGTAAGTGCCTCGGATAATAACCTTGCCGGCACTGGTCATCGTAATACTCGATTTTCCGCAACGCAGCACTATCTGTTCACGAGCTTCCAGGTCAATGCGTTTACCATCAACAAGCAACTCGGTTTCAGCGGGCTCATCGTCATCGGTAAGCTGCGTTTGCACAGTGTCTTGCTGTTTGCCTGGCGGGCTCTGGATAATGCCCATGACAATGGGCCTGTTGATATCGCCGTTCTCGAACAACAACGCAACTTCGCTGCCGACTGCCTCTGTGTTGATCGGGGTCATGGCGCGCGCCTTGACCGGTAATACCGCCAGATTTCCAGGGTAGGTGACGCAGGGTTCCCCGTCACTGGTTACATCAGCCAGCGTACCAATGAGTACACCGTGCACCAGCGACTGCGATGAGCTTGGAGTACTCTCATCGCTGTCTGTCGCTGATTCGTTGTTGACTGCTGTTTCCGTATCAGCCTTTGCCGAGCGTTTCATGGTCGCTGCTTCCTGTTCTCATCGCTCACTGTATATAAACACCAACAGGTGCCTGCAAAAGGTATTTCTTCCCCCTGTCATGTGTGAACTTTTCCGGCATGAAGCTGTGAATATCACACATTCATTCTGGATACTGGCTGGAGAGGTTCAACTTTCAGTGGGCACAGAATCGGAGTCGAGGTCCGTACGCGACGTATCACAGACGCTTAGTTGACTCAGTGCGGCACCGAACGAATCCAGGGTGAATTCAACCACGTGTGTTTCTGAGCTGGATAGTTGTGGCTGATACGCAAATGATGCGCGAAGCGTGGAGCCGTTCTCCAGTGATCGCATGAGTCTGGGGTAGCTATCATCAATGACGGCTGTCAGCTCGTTGTGAAAGCGATCAAATGTAATGGGAAAGCCAGCGTCTACCCGAAACCCTGTCTCGGGGGTTTCGGTGTCAAACGTGGCGTCGGTGCGAAGAAAAACTGATGACTTGCCGACGATGATGCGAACGCGCGTATCCAGTGTCCCATTCAAGACCACGACCGGTTCCGAGACCACGGCACACATGGCGGTGCCATCCACGGGGTTGGGAAACTCCTGCGCCTTCCAGATGCTTTGTTCGTCGTCTTGCCCTGTGGCACCCGCGACAACGATTTGAGTTACCACCGGCGGTTTACGTACGCTCGGTGTGTCGGACTTGTTTTCTGATGCCACTATCGAGGCTGCCTGCCTGTCCTGCTGGCTTTTCACGCGTTCAGCATCCAGCAGGCGCAGCCTCTCTGCGATACGCATTTCGGAGCGTCGCCGCCTTTCCTCGGCGGCTTGTGCATCGATCAGTTCACTTTCCAATGCATTGATGCGGGCGTGTTCCTGCTCGCGAACGGCCGAAGTGTCGGCACAGCCTGCTAACACGATGGCAAGCCCGGCAGACACGATCAGCGATCTGGTGCAAGGCCTGTAGTGAGTGCCATCGATCATGAAACTGGTTCCACCGCGTTTTCGGGTAATGCCCGGATTGTCCAGCGAGTATGCCAGAGCTTTGTTGCCGTTGTGAAATGTAGGTCACAGGTTCGCTGGCTGGTGAATATTCACGCTGTTCCATGGCAGACATTCACGCTCGTTGTTGGGCGCACTCGGTAGCCTGATCACCAGGTTACAGGAGCAACAACATCATGGATAAAAGACACACAGACCGGCAGTACTCGCGACCCCTTGGGCATGTTCCAACGTTGTTGGCAGCCATCGGCTTGTGGTGGTTGATTCTCAAAGTGCTGCCCATTTAGAACATCTCACAATATCCCTCGCTGGGTGAGTGCGGCGAGGTGATAAAAATCTATATAAAACATATGGATACGGATTTCTCGCAAGCCCATAGCCCATACGGGCAATGGATAGGTGGCGGGACTTGTGGTATTACGAGCTGTTAATGGAACGATTCGTCAACGGCTCAGCGCTTTTCTACCAATTGCGTATTCGCCAGATCAGGGATCAAGGTTGCTTTTTTCGCAACCGAGGATGTTGTTATGCAGGGTTTTAGTGGTTACGAGGCGCGAAGCTTCGCGAAAATTTGCGTCCTCGCGACGGTGTTGGTGGCAGGGCTGAGCGTGCAAGGGGCGCATGCGCGTCCCGACATCTGGGTAACTGATGCGGATGCATTCAATAGTTTAACGGGTGCCGATCCGGACCCCGGTCAGCCAGGTTATCAGGAGGCTTTGTCGTGCGGTGATTGCCACCACAATGACGACGAGGCCCTGAGCCTGCAAATGCGGGTGCCCTCCAGCGTACCGCATGACGCCGTGGAAGCTGACGTCTCATTGACAGGGTTCAACGCTGGCACGCTGCTCTCGTCCTGGCGTTATCGTATAGAAGGGACCAATCAGACAGAGGCGGTTGACGGTGTCAGACCGGCCAACGGCATCGGCAGCACGAATGACACTATTAAGTTCAGCCTGACTGACAGCCCGATTATTGTGCGTTATTGCCTGCTGGACGTAGACAGCACAGAGTTGCGACGCTGGAATTGTGAACGCAAGGTCATTGAACGAGACAACGCGCCGCCCGAAATCACCTCATCCACTCCTGCGAACCTGACCGTTACAGCCGGTGATGAGCCTTTCTCGTTTGCAGTCAGTGCCAGCGATGTGGAATCGACACCCACGATAAGCGTTCGATCGCTTAACGAGGATGCGGTCACCGTCGACGACAGTAACAGCCCTACCTACACACTCAATTTTGTGGGTGCGGGCACAGCAACCATACGGATTCGAGCGCAGGACAGTGATGGTGCCCGGGACGAGGCAACCTTTACGGTTAACGTATCGCCAGCCATCACCGTGCCGCCGGTTATTGTTCTACCTCCGGTTATTCCTGTTCCTATCCAGCCGATTGTCATTCCACCGGTTGTGGTAATTCCTCCGCCGGTGGACATCAACCTGCCGCCCGTTTTCACACAAGTTGAGCTGTCCGGGCAACTGGAATTGACTGTGGGCGATACCCGCACTTTGGCTATCAGCGCCGAAGATGAGTTGGTGGCCGATCTGGTGTATGCCATCAGCTATAGCAATGAAGGCATCGTGACTGCCAGTTATGATGCTGCTGGCACGTTGACGATCACGGCGGATGCTGACGGTGAAACGTCCGTCACCCTGACGGCAACCGATACTGAATCGTTATCCACCTCTGTGACGATCGATGTTGCGGTCTCGCGTGGAAATCAGGCGCCTGTAGCGGTCGCTGATTTGTTCGTCATTTCCACCCGCGACGCAGTGATATCACTCGATGTCCTGGAAAATGACTCGGATGCTGAAGACAGCGCGCTGACGTTGATGCTCAATAGCGATCAATCGTCGCAGGGTAGGGCGCTGAGTGTCAGTGCTGGCGTTGTACGGTATGAGCTGAACGGGGTGCTGACATCTGAGGACAGCTTTACCTACCGGGTAGCAGATTCGGCCGGTGCTCAGTCTGATTCTGTCAGTGTCACGTTGTCTCCATCGGATAGTGACGATGACCGCGTGGTGGATGTTGTGGACAACTGTCCGGTATTGCCCAATGCGGACCAATCCGATATGGATTCTGACGGCATCGGGGATTTGTGTGATGGTGATCCTGATGGTGATGGCACCCCCGGCGTTATCGGCACCGAATTTGGAAGTGGTCGGGCATTGGTAGAGCAAGAGTGCCTGACTTGTCATTTGACTGGCACAGCGGGCGCCCCGTTGTTTAATGATGAAGCTGCCTGGAATGCCCGGATCAGTAACGCCGGAGGGGATCCTGAAGATCTTCTGGGCAGTGTTCAATCTGGCCTGGGTGCGATGCCGGCATTCGGCAATCGCTTCAGTGCGCGTGAGTTGACGCAAGCTATCCGGTATCTGACAGGCAGTGAAACGACCGAACCGCCGCCGCCAGGTGCCATAGTGGATAGTGATATAGACGGTATAGCCGACTCAGAAGATAACTGCCCCGCTGTACAGAATGCCGGGCAGGAGGACACTGATAGCAACGGCGTTGGAGATGCCTGTGAGCCGCTGGCCGATCTTGATGGTGATGGCTTCCCGTTCAGCCTCGACGACGATGACAGCAACGCGAATCGTCTGATAGCCACACTACCGGTGGTGGCCGGAATATCCAACAGTACGGTATTCACCAGTGAGCGTGATATTCGTCTGGGGCGCGTGGCGTTATCAGCAGCGCAAGCAGCAGGCTTTGCTCGTGCCTCTGCAGTGCTCGTGGAGCCGGAGTTTTCGCAGCGTGCCAACGCGTTGTTCACCTCCATTACAGTGGCTGAAGACAGCCAGTACAGCAGTTTGATGGGCGTCATGAATATCAGCCTGGCCACACCATCTTCGGTTGGAGAGTTGATCGTGCGGCTCAGTTCCAACATTCCGCTCAATGCCAGTTTGCGTGTCCTGAATACATCGAGTGGTGCTTGGCAGGATTTTGCGCTGAACGGTTCTGATCAATTTTCCAGTGCACCAGCCATCGACACAGGTTGCCCTGCCACGACCAGCGCTAACTACAAGCCTGGCTTGAATCCCGGCAACAGCTGTCTGAAAATTATCTGGGCGGACGGTGGCCAGAACGATGCTGATGGCACTGCCGATGGCCGTGCCGACCTGATTGCCAACATTGCCACGTCCCGGTTGAATGACTCGGGGAATTCGCAATCGCCTGTTGAGCTCAGTCCTTCCAAAAGTGGCGGCACCATGAGCGCCTGGCTGCTCATGGTGTTGTTTTTTTACGGCGCGCTTTTGCGCAATCGCTTTACGTTGAGGAAACCCGCATGAAATACAGCCTGAGCCTGACAGGTATCTTGTGTATCGGTGCTGCTTGTTCCATGAACGCCCACGGTGCGGAGCTCACCGGAGTGGATCTGAAGTTCATCAGTGACAGTAATCCGGCCAAAGCAGAATTTGATCGAGATATCGAGGAAACATCGGCTGTACTGGGTCGTGTGACGGGCAATCTGTATGCGTTGCCGCTGTCACAGAGTGAATTTGTCAGTAGTGGGTTTTCCATCAATGCATCGGCAAGCTACGAGCACAATCTGGATATAGAAGGGCTGGGTGAATCACGCTATAGAGGGAGTTTGAACTGGTTTCGCGAAGCCAAGAAAAGAGCCGGAACACCGTTCGTGCGGGCTGGTCTGGGTGTGGCATACATCGATTCGGAGACTCAAATACGCGATGGCGTGCAGGTGGACATCAGTGCCTCGATAAATTTTCAGCCAACCAACTTCTTCGACACGACACTGGGTGTACAAAGCGCAGTCAGGGATGCGGAGACAGCCGTGTTCGATACCACCAAGACAACATTATTCGCAACAGCCAACTTTTCACCCGTGCCGCGTCTGGTGCTGCGAACGGGGTTTCGGTACGTGATTGGCGATGAAGTATCCACCGCATCTCCAACATTGAATATCGTCAATAATGCGTTAGTCATAGAACCGGATGAGGCGTTTGGCGGTAGCCCGGAGGATCGCTTTGCGTATTTGATCAATGCCAACTCTGCCATAGCAGAGGCCGGTGTCGGTTACAGCCTGAGCGGAAACGTACAAGCTAACCTTCTCTATCGATTTGTCAGCACCGAAGCTGATGGTGATATCAGCTACGAACGCAGTCTGATTGAATTTACCCTGGGCATTGATTTGTAATGCGCCACTTGCAGACTATCAACACCTGGTTTTCACTTTCTTGCCGAGTCATGTTATGAGCTATAAAATCCTGATTCTATTGCTGGCTACGCTTGTCATTACCGGTTGTCGCGGCTCTGACGAGACCGATATCAGCGAGCCGCGTTTCCCGGTCACTCAAGATCCTGACGTGTTTGCTCAGTTTCTGAATTCAATGGCTGCTGTGCCACGTGATGGGGTGCCCAGTGATGTCATAGACAACGTCCAGGATTTTCCGGAAGCCTATTACAACACCATCGATCCGGATAACACGCGAGATACCTTTGACAAGTGGCGACAGGCCAACGGCTTTATCAATGCTGACGGGTCGGATGCAGCGTGTGATCCTGCTACGTGCCGGGAAACCCACGTCAAGTTTCGGGACACTAAAGATCTGGGTTATGGCCGTAACATGTTCATGCGCTGGAATACCGTAACCAATGATGTTGCCGTGTACGTGGAAAATTTTCAGGTAGACGCGGTGCCCGGTGTACCGTACGGCCCCCTGAATTTTGAAGCACTGGTCAACAACGACCGACAGTGGAATTTCGGCGTTAATGCCATTGAATTCAGCGCTTTCCCCTATGTGGGTGCGGGTGCTCGCAAATTCACCAAATTCTATAATTTCGCTGGTGACGGTATTCGCGCAACAGACCCCAGTGGCACTCAGCAACACTTTGTCGACCTGGATAACCGTGGCGACAAGCCCATGCCCACCACGTGCATCGTGTGCCATGGCGGTCGCGGCAGAACCCTGGTGGTGGAAGCCGATGACGGCACGCTCAAGGTTGCGCCTACACTCGTCGGCGGTATTGCGGGTGATGTGCAGGCACACATGCAAACCATCGAATTCGATACGCTGCAATTTGCCAATGAACCCGGCTTTACCCGGGCGGATAACGAAGACGGTATTCGGCTGATCAATCAGGCCATCCTGTCCACCTATGAGTATCGAAAGCAGGAATTTACCGGCAGTGGCGACTGGAATCCGGATCTGGCCATTGAGACACTCAGGGGGCGGTATGCCGGCGATCCGGGAAATCCGGCAAATCGATATAATGCCAATTTTGTTCCGTCCGGATGGACGTCGGATCAAAACCTCTATCGATCACTCGTCGGACCCAACTGCGCTGTATGTCATGCGTTACGCGGAACCAACGACACGACCTCTGTTGCGTTTCCGACGTTGTCGGGTTTTCAGAATTATGACCAACGCATCGATCACTTGATTTTCGAGCAGGGCAAGATGCCGTTGGGATTGCTCAACTATTCCAATTTCTGGGACAGTACCGACAAGGACCCATCCACGATGGCAACGGCACTGGATTTGACGGATCGTGTCGACGATAACGACCGTGCGATTCGCCCCGGAGCGCCTCAAGCTGTCATAGCAGCGCCACCGATAGCGACGGGTATTGATTCTGTGAGCGGCAATACTGTTGACATTGCCATCAGCGGAGCGGGTAGTGCGTTTACCGTTGCGGGTAGTGAGCGCTGGCAGGTCAGCCCGTCCAGCACCGCTACCGTTACTCCGGCAGGGCCAGCAGGCGATGCGATTTTGCGGGTGACGACCCCCGGCGCCTATGTGCTGACACTGAGCGTCGATGGCGTCAACGGCGGAACCGACACGGCCACTCAGGCGGTGCAGGTACTGGGCAGTTTTGATGCGAATGCGCCACTACCGGGATCGGCTATCTCGTACTTCGGGCTTGATGGCATTCATGAAATGCTTCAGGCCGGGCAGGCGAATTGCGTGCAGTGTCATTCACCGAACGGGCTTTCATCCATGCCGGTTCACTATACGGCGTGCCAGAGTAATCAATTCAATGGCAATGAGTTTCTCTACAAAAGCGTACTGGCCAGAGTGAATTTCGACGCACCACTAGACAGTCTGTTTCTGAGAAAGCCAGCCAACGGTGCGACTGATCCGACAGATCTGTCCGGCAGCGCAATCAGTGGTTATCATGGCGGTGCTGGGGCATTCACGAACGAATCGCAATACAGCACGGTGCTGGCGTGGATACTCAATGGCGCACCGTCGGGCAGCATTCCAGCGGCCAGCACTATTGATGGCGGTGCCGAAGCCTGTGCTCCATGACAATACTGCGAAAACCGATGCGCGCAGGGCTGCCATCCAGCTTGCCCTCTTGGCGAAGCTGATGAGCTCATACCGCATTCAAACCCAGCTACAATCGATATAGAAGAGAGCATGAGTTTCCCATGGCAAAACTGAATTCGGCGGAAGCCACGATGTCCCTGGCGGACATTGAATTCTTCAAGATGTTTCCTGCGACTGCGATCGAGAACCTTGAACGTGCTGCGACCTTGCGCAAGTTCAAGAAAAATACACACATCATCGTGGTTGGTGAAGAAAGCCACGCGGCCTATGTACTGGTAGAAGGAACTGCCTATGCCTTCACCGATGATGACGATGGCAACGAATTCATCGTGGGCACGTTTGGCAAGGGTGACTGTTTTGGTGAATTGGGGCTACTGGATGGGCAGTCGCGTACGGCCAATGTGATCACGACCAGCGCCTGTCAGTGCCTGGTGGTGCCAAAGGCGGAGATCAATCACGAGATCATGAAGGAGCCCAAGGTGTCTCAGGCGATCATTCATTCTCTGGTTGGCCGGATTCGTGGCATGACCGAAGATGTCAGCTGTCTTGCCCTGATGGATGTTTACGGGCGGCTTGTCCGAGCGCTGAAAAATTCGTCCAGTGAGCAGCCAGACGGCACCCTCGTGACAGGACGGATCACCCACCAGGAACTGGCCAGTCGAGTGGGGTCCAGCCGTGAGATGGTGAGTAAAATATTGAAAGAGTTGCGCGTAGGCGGGTATATTTCCATCGAGAACCATTGTGTTCACATACACAAGGAATTACCTGACCGCTGGTAACAGCCATGACGTCACAAACGATGACCGTTCTGTTCGCCGATCTGGCGGGCAGTACCCGCCTGTATCAGACACAAGGAGATGTCGAGGCCCATCAGCGCGTGACAGATTCCCTGCTGTGCATGAAAACGGTGATTGAGCGACACGGCGGCCAATTGCTGAGAACGGTTGGTGATGCCGCCCTGGCCAGCTTCGACAATACCGATTCTGCCTATCAGGCGGCGGTGGACATACAACGTGAACATGCGTCGTTGAACCTCTCTGTACGCGTTGGCTTTCATCATGGCGAGGTGATACCCGATGCCGGGGATGTGTACGGAAACGCCGTCAACCTGGCGGCCCGGGTAGCGTCGTTCGCTGAGGCCGACGAAATCTGTACGACAGAAGACGCCGTGGCGCAGCTGTCGATAAAGCATCGATCATGCGCGTATTACCTTGACCGGGTGGACTTCAAGGGCATGAGTGACCCGATGGCGGTTTATCGCGTTCAATGGACCGTCGATAACGGTGAGACGGCGATCATCACAGCCGCCAGTCTGACTCAGAGATACCAGAGCAATCTGGTGCTGGATCTGTTGATCGGAGCGAAACGTCTGCGTGTGGATGAGCAAAATCCATCGATAACGTTTGGTCGTTCTTTTGATAACGATGTCATCGTTGATACCGAGTCTGCCTCAAGAAACCATGCGAGAATCGAGAGAGTCAGGGGGCGGTACCTGCTTTACGATTCAAGTACTAACGGAACGTACTTGATACGGGGCGGTTTTTCTCCTGAATTCATCCGACGCGAGTCAGTCTCGCTGGATAATTTTGGCAGTATTGGTTTGGGCTTCAGCCCGGATAATGCGTCTCCCCATGTCATAGAGTTCAGGGTGACGACAGTCGCTCGTTAATGCATGGCGACTTAATGCCATTCAGGCGACGCCCATTCCCAGCAGCGCAAAACTCCAGTCCAGTACCGTGAAAACCTGTTCACTGCTGATGATGCCCAACGACATGAACAGAGCGGGAATCCCCATAGCGACCGATGTGTAAAGTCCACACTGCTTCAATGGGTGGGATGCTGTGGTTTCGTGTTGTGATTGCATGAGCCTTCTGCCTGTCTTGTGATTTGATGACAGAGTAAGTGGCAGCAGCTGATGCGGTAGTGATTATGCACAATGCGCTTGTGATCGAGGAACCTGTTGCACAGGTTTTATCGTCCTGCGCAAATCTTCTCTTCTCTTCTCTTCTCTTTTTCCTGCTTCTATATCTACGACGAATTCTCGCTTCCTGTGCGTGTTCGTGTGCCCTGTATGCGCCGGAATGTTCCAGAAAAACAAAGCCAACGGCGACGTTATTCTGTCACCTGTAGGTATGGTGAATTACAGTTAGGCAAACTAACACGGAGGGTTGGAGCTGATTGGGAGTAACGCCGGATTTGCACGGTCTAAACAGGCTATTGTGATCGACCGGATCGGTAAGCGCGCACAGTAGATGCTGCGTGTTAAATCTCAACTTACCAGTTAGAAAATACATAAAGGAAGCAAGAACACGATGTGCAGGTTCAAGACAACAGCCACGACAATGTTAAACAGTAGCAAGCGCTTCGTCGTTTCAGCATGCCTGCTTGTCAGTGTTTCAGGTTGTAGTGTTATTGGCGTGAACGCGCCGTGGGGCAATGACGAGCCCAAGCCGGATTATGATTTGATCGCTGCCAATCTGGTCAACTCACTGGCGCAGTTTCCGCACCTGAACCCGCTCATGGCAACTGTTCAAATGGCTCAGCCGAGTTCGGAATTCAGGAAGCACATCAAGCAGGAGCTGAATGATCAGGGATACAAGATAGAGACCATTGCGAGCGAAGAAGGTATCAACCAGGTTCGCCCGGAAATCAAGTCGCTTGATGCGGATGGCAGCAAGCAGGATATGTATGTTCTCAACATAGGACGCGTATCGGCCGAACGTGCCTACGCCGTGGTTGCGGGTAAGACCGTGCCGGTCAGTGAGCAGATCATACGGGGTGCCGAAGAGCGCAAGGTCACGCTTAACGATGATATTTTCGAAGCGCCTGATAGCGCGTTTACCAGTGTGACGTTCAAGCCTTACGCGGGGCCTCAAATCGAAGATGTGCTGGCCGCACAAACACCGCAAGCCAAAGCCAGAAATTTCTTCAAGCGAAAGAAGCGTACAGCCGTCAAGGTGAATCTGTATGAAACGCTCGTGTCCAACTATGCGGATGAGTTTTCAGGCTATGAGGACATCGACCAGAGCATTCTGATTTTCCCCAACGACTCTTTACGATTGGGTAACGATAACAAATCAATCATTGAGCAATACGTGGAGAACATGAATCCTGAGACAGACTTGTTGTCTGTGATCGGTTGCAGTCACGGTAACACCGAGGTTAACAACGGCAATAGCCTGTTGGCACTGGGTCGAGCCAATCGCGTCAAGGAGGCGCTGATGTTTTCAGGTCTGGAGCACGACCAGATTCTCGAGGAAGGCTGTTGGGCGCCGCAGACGTTCGATGAAGTCATGCCTCGCCGTGGGGTTGTGCTGACGCTCAAGCGAAAGAAGAATTCCTGACATGAATACTGTACTCAACTGGCGTTTATGCGCAGCTACATTAGTAGGGTGCGGATTGTTTAGTGCTGCTGCCATTGCGGTCGATTCAACGGCGGCTACCTCCACCGCTGATGGCCAGTCCGGTGACGCACCAGCGATCAACGTGTGGGTTGACAGTGCTCCGTTGAGTTTGATGATTGAGCAGCTGGGTAG
>CALLPU010000055.1 GCA_938016235.1 uncultured Granulosicoccus sp.
ACGGCTATTCGTTGCATGGCTCAACTCTTGATGAAACTGATCGCGAAGTAACGTTGACACGTGTGTGGGAATCCACGAGAAATCCTGCAAGCAGGTATTTTATCGTTCCCGCCAGAACGGCCTCTAGCCAGCCGCCCGATAAACGGTTCCCATCGGTCACCGCGCTATAAAGTGCCCTTGGTAGAGGGCATGGCATCGGCAGCTCTATCATCAATCGTGCAAGCGATTCTGAGTGCGCGTCCGAAGGCCTTGAAAAGCGTCTCTATCTTGTGATGATCGTTGCTACCGCGCAGCACATCCAGATGCAATGTTGCCTTGGCATGGTTGGCAAATCCCTGGAAGAATTCGGAAGTTAAATCCACATCGAAGTTCCCCACTCTGGGGCGCTTGAAGTCGGCATGGAAATGCAAGCCGGGCCGTCCGGAAAAATCGATCACAACACGCGATAACGATTCATCCAGAGGTACATAGGCATGGCCATAACGTTGTATGCCTTTTCGATCACCCAGCGCTTCGGCAAAGGCACTGCCTATGGCGATACCGATATCCTCTACCGAATGATGATCGTCGATATGCACGTCACCCTGACAGGCGACGTTCAAGTCGAACAGGCCGTGTCGAGCCACCTGATCGAGCATGTGCTCAAGAAAGGGCACTCCCGTGTCGAACTCCCCCTTACCAGAGCCATCGAGTACAAGACCCACTGATATCGCTGTTTCCAGCGTATTGCGCTCGACCTTAGCTATGCGACCTGACACCCGCAAACCTCCGCAAAAGCGCCGGAGCATACACCGTAATGCCGCGACGGAACAGCCACCGTTGGCGCACAGAACCTGTATCGGGCCACCATGAGCAGTAGGTCCGCTTTGCTGCAACGCAAATTATGCTGGCACTCGGGGCGATGAATTACACCTGCAACCAGAAGGTTACCGGGCCATCGTTGACCAGCGATACCTGCATGTCGGCGCCGAAACTACCTTGCGCCACCACCAAACCGCTATTTTCCACTATCGACACCAGCTGATCGAACCGTTGGCTGGCTGTGGCAGGGCTGGCAGCTGTGGAAAAGCTCGGCCGGCGCCCTTTGCGGGTATCCGCAGCAAGGGTGAACTGCGGCACCAGCAACAATTGCCCAGCCGCTGCCTGTATATCCAGATTCATCTTCCCCTGCTCATCGGGAAAAATCCGATAATTCAATAACTTGTCGGCTAGTTGAGCAGGAGCGTCAGCTGTATCGGATTTCTCAACACCAATCAGAGACACCAGACCTGTTGCGATTCGCGCGGTTTCGGAACCGGCGATGGAAACAGAGGCTTCGGTGACTCGCTGTATCAGTGCAATCATGGTGAGCATCAAGAACCTGTAAACGGCCAACAGTATCAGCGTAGGAAAATTCCTACAAAAATAGAGGGAAATTCTGACAGGAAAATGCGGAACTTCCGATAGCAATCGGGCGGCCACAAAACGATAATAACCTCGTGGTCAGGAACACCACATACACGGAAGTGTCACGGAGGATGTACTAAAACAAGGAAGTTCAACTCAATGACGAGTTGTCTGTTTGATGACCACATCAACCTGAGGAGCCAGGATGGTTCAGCCCGGCCAGGATGGCCGGGTGTCTTTGGTTTTTGGCCACCTCACTTGCCGCAGCACTGATCCCGCTAGCACTGCTCCCAAGGCAACCCCTCGAATCGCCAGCCAGCCACGGTATTACGGTGATGCTGCTCATCCAGCGGCCCTTCGAAACCACCGTCAACAATCTGCACATCGCTCACACCTTCGGCGCTTAGTGCCTCGGCAGCATCCTGGGAGCGGTTTCCGCTCCTGCATATCAGCAACACGGGATTCGCA
The DNA here is from genome assembly GCA_938016235.1 of uncultured Granulosicoccus sp. GTDB lineage: Bacteria > Pseudomonadota > Gammaproteobacteria > Granulosicoccales > Granulosicoccaceae > Granulosicoccus. The sequence goes on from CALLPU010000055.1 coordinate 1,855, forward strand.
CCCCGTTGCTTTGATGACACCCTGCCCAGCAGGGCTTTTCTGACATTAGCCACAAACGCTTCGTTGATGGTCCAGTCTGGTGCGTCGATCCAAGGCACGTTCACGGCCCCCTTGGGATGCCCGATCATGAGGAACTCCATATCGGAGCGAACATCGATCAGCGTCACACCGGGATCAGACTGCATCATTGCCCAGGCATCAGTGGGGGAGATCAGTTCGGCAGCAAAGGCACTGGCACTCATTGCAGTTCGTGTTCCTGTCTGAATCGAGTCGTCTCCGTATTCTAACGGCATGTAAGCGCTACTATGAGCAGCAATCCGTTATGAGAGCAAGCCCGGGCAATTCATGTCAGTTCGAGTTATCAGCGCAGTGGCACAGTGTGTCAGCTGGCTTCCGCTGCGAGTCAATCAGATGCTGGGCGCTTTGCTGGGACGATTGGCGTGGTTGCTGGATACCGATGCCCGCAAGGTCACCGAAATCAATCTGCAGCTGTGCTTTCCCGACATGCCTGATCAGGAACGACGGATCCTGGCCAGGCAAAGTCTGGTGGAAACGGGTAAACAGCTGACCGAAAGCGCCTGGATATTCCACAGACCGATCGAGCAGATGCTGGCCAGGATACAGCCTGGCATCGGTCAGGATTTGCACGCGGAAGTTCGCGCGTCGGCGAAAGGGCTGATCATGATTTCTCCGCATATCGGCAACTGGGAGCTGTGCACCCTGCCGCTTTCCCAAGCCGCGCCGTTCACCTACTTTTACAGAAGCCCGCGCAAACAGGGCATGGGGCAACGACTGGTCCAATGGCGAACTCACCTGGGTGGGCAGCCTGCGACGCTGGATGCCGCGGGCATTCGCAAAGCCATGACACTGCTCAAGCAAGGTGGCACCCTGGGCATTCTCCCCGATCAGGAGCCTGATGCTGACAATGGACAGTTTGCGCCTTTTTTTGGCGAACCTGCTCTCACCATGACGTTGCTATCAAAGCTTGCCCGCAAACACGATACACAGCTGCTTTTCTGTGTGGCCGAACGACTACCCCATGGCAAGGGCTGGAAAATGCACTACCTGCCGGCAGACCCTCAGATTGCCAGTACGAACCTGGCTGAGGCCACAGCAGCACTCAACCGTGGCGTAGAACAGTGTATTGCGCTATGCCCCGCTCAATACCTATGGGACTACAAGCGTTTCAACACGCAGGTGGATGGCGCTCGACGGCAATACCGTGTCCGACAACCCGGTTAGCAAACTGTCCTCGAATTTGAGATTTTAACCGCGTTGGGCAGCGGTCGACTTGCATATCGATCACTGAAACCCCACACTCTTGCTGCGCGGCGCGCGCGATCAGCCACGGCAAGACGGTAACGTCACTTGCCAGCATGGGTTGATCACGGGCGTGAAAACAGCGCGATTACGTGATGACTCAACGGGGTGCCGCAAGGCTGAGAGTCCGGATGCTTCGACATCCGGCACAACCCGCAGAACCTGAACTGGTTAGAACCAGCGTAGGAATTGAGCGAACCCACCTTCGAGGGGTCATCATCTTTGAGACTAACGCTCCAGGATGAACATGACCGACGCAATTCCCCTTCCGACCTCTGGTAATCAAGCGGGCAACCGCCTGAATATGCTGGCCAAAGCCCTGCTCGTGATGGGCAGCGCTCTGCTGCCTCACTCTGCGGCCATGGCGGCCGAGCGCACGCTGACGGTGTACACCTACGAATCGTTTACTGCTGAATGGGGCCCGGGGCCCATCATCAAGGCAGGCTTTGAAGAACAGTGTGGCGACTGCAGCATTGAATTCGTGGCGCTGGACAGTTCCGCCGGCATACTCAATCGCGTTCAACTCGAAGGCGACAATACCCGGGCTGACATGGTGCTTGGGCTCGATACGAATCTGATGGCAATAGCCGAAGACACCGGGTTACTGGTTGAGTCGGGTATCGATACTGACCGGCTGGATCTACCCGTTGAGTGGACATCCAAAACCTTTGTACCGTTTGACTATGGTTACTTCGCTTTTGTTTACGACACCGAAGCGCTAAGCACGCCACCAACGAGTTTTGAAGCGCTGATTAACGCACCCGATGATGTGAAGATCATCATTCAGGACCCTCGCACCAGTACACCGGGCCTCGGCTTGCTGCTGTGGTTGAAATCCGTCTACGGTGATCAGGCCGCTGAAAAATGGGCCGCTCTTCAACCTCGTATTCTGACTGTCACCAAGGGCTGGAGCGAAGCCTACTTCTCGTTGTTCCTCAACGGTGAAGCTCCCATGGTGCTGAGCTACAGCACATCACCGGGCTATCACATGGAAATCGACAAGACAGAGCGATATCAGGCAGCAGCTTTCGACGAAGGACACTACCTGCAGGTCGAAGTCGCCGCATTACTCAAACGCTCTCCCAATCAAGCACTCGGCCGAGAGTTCCTCACGTACCTGACCAGCAAAGCGGCGCAATCCAGCCTGCCGTTGAGCAATGTCATGTACCCGGTGATTGACCTGGGTGACGATCTGCCACCGTCATTTAATAAGCTCATTACCCCAGCCAGCACCCATCTGTTCAGCCCGGAAACGGTCAGAGACAACCGTCGCGACTGGATCAACGAATGGCTTGAGGCATCTACCGGCGGGTGAACGCCAGTCGTGTGCATCGCTTGAACGCAAGGCCAGCGGCTGCCTGGTGGGTAAGTGGTGCATTGGCGGTCAGTGTCATTGGATTACTGACCGTTTCACCCCTGGTTGCCATGCTAATTCAAGCGGGCGCCATTGATTGGGTATCCCTGTTTAACAACACCTATGTACAACGCGTGACGCGTTTCAGCGTCACGCAAGCCTTTTTCTCTACCGTACTATCGCTGGTGTTTGCGTTACCCGTGGCGCTGGCGTTGGCTCATCGCCGGCATTTTGCAGGCCGCACGCTTATCGTCAATCTGTTCAGCCTGTCGCTGGTGATACCTACCATTGTGGCTATCTACGGGATAGTAGCGGTGTTCGGCCGCACCGGCTGGTTCAACGTTGCACTGGAGGCGGTGTCTTTACCTGCCTTGTCGCTCTATGGACTCACCGGCATTCTCATCGCTCACGTGTTTTTCAACATGCCATTGGCAGCACGAATACTGTTGCTAAGCCTGGAGAACATTCCGATGGAAAACTGGCGCCTGGCCAGACAACTGGGCATGGGGCCGCTGGCCGTATTTCGATTTATCGAATGGCCATCCATCAAGTCCCAGTTACCGGGTGTAGCGCTGCTGATCTTTACGTTATGTTTTACCAGTTTCGCCATCGTCATGACGCTGGGCGGCGGACCAAGAGCCACCACCGTGGAAGTTGCCATTTATCAGGCCTTGCGATTCGACTTTGATATCTCACTGGCCGTTGCGCTCGCCATCGTTCAGTTAACGGTGTGCGTTGCACTGATGGCACTGAGCACCCTGTTTCGCCATGACTCCACGCTCAGCTTTTCTGCCTACTCACCAAACCTGCCACATAAACAGCCCACCACACACCTGGCGCTTCCCGGATCGATCTGGTCAGGTGTAACCTGGAACAGCCTGCACATCATTGTCATTGCTGCTGCTACTGCTTTCGTGCTGCTCCCACTGCTGGCACT
>CALLPU010000056.1 GCA_938016235.1 uncultured Granulosicoccus sp.
ATGTGATGCGTGGCGAGGAGACTCAACTGGCAGGTTTGCTGGCCTTGATTCCCGATTACAACGGCGTGGTTTGCCTGCCAGGTACACACTCCAAGTGGGCCTGTATCAGCGATGGCCAGGTCGTCAGGTTCAAGACATTCATGACGGGTGAGTTGTTCGCTATCCTCAGTGAAAAATCCGTTCTCAGACACAGCGTTGATACACAGCAATGGGATCAGGATGCGTTTCTGGCCGCTGCCATAATCGCGAGAAAAGACCCGGCAATGGCAGTTTCCACCCTGTTCAGCCTACGGGCCGAATCACTACTTCTGAACACAGGAGCGGCCCAATCTCGATCCACTCTCTCAGGACTGCTCATTGGTCAGGAACTGGGACTGGTTGAGAAACACTGGCTCACCGGCGATGTTGTGATCATTGGTGCCCATCACATGGCCAGGCTTTACCAGGCCATTCTGCTCTCATCGGGATCAAAAGCTACCCTGATGGATACCAGAGACGCTACAGTGGCAGGACTGTCGCACGCCGCCATGAGCGTAAAACAAAGCTGATATGGAACGAGCACTCATAGCCATCCTGCGCGGAATCAAACCGTCCGAGGCACTCGCCTTCACTCAGGTACTCATAGATGTCGGCATAGACAAGATCGAAGTGCCCCTGAATTCGCCCGACCCGTTCACCAGCATTGAACGCATGGCCAGCCAGTTCGGAAGCGTGGCTCAAATAGGCGCGGGCACTGTGCTGTCGGTTGACTCGGTTAATCAACTGGCATCCGTCGGTAGCACGATGGTCGTGTCACCCAATTGCGATGCCAACGTGATTCGCGCGACTAAAGCGGCCGGCATGTTGTCCTTCCCCGGAGTACTATCACCCACTGAATGTTTTACGGCACTGGATGCAGGCGCTGATGGTCTGAAGTTTTTTCCATCATTCGTTGTCGGCCCTGCTGGTGTCGCTGCCATGAAGTCAGTGCTCCCTGCGTGCACGAAAACCTATGCGGTCGGCGGTGTCGGGCCCGAGAACTTTGCAGCCTGGTTTGCTGCCGGCATTTCGGGTTTTGGTATTGGCAGCTCGCTCTACAAGCCAGGGATGACGACAGACGAGTTTCGTTCGAATGCACTCACGTTGATCGCAGCCTATGACGCCTGCGTAGACGCAAACTCTACAGAAGCGCGGCCGGGGTGATCAGGACTTGAGCTTCATGCCGCGTAACGCCTCCACGGTCATGCGTGCTATGTCATCAACCCCCTGTGCCACAGCGCTGAAGAATACGCGCTTATCGACGCTACGGCCGTAGTGTATGAACTGAAACGGCATGGCCTTTAACAAGCTACGGCCATCTCCGGAGAGCAACAGTATCTGACCAGCCATCGACGCCCCGCCCAGCGGTTCGCGCACCAGCTTGTCAAAGACCACTTCAACACGCGCTGCGGGATTGTAGTCGCGTGGCCAGGGCTCAATCAGCACGGTAGCACCGGTACGAGCCCGCAGTCGATCAGACAGCACTCGCGTGATCGCAGCTTCCGGCTCTTCAGCCCATCGATGGGTGTCATCCTGAGACAAGGTGCCATCAGGACTGGCACTGGCAATGCGTGCATCGTCCGCATAGCCTGGTAACTCCACCGGGCTGATACCCAAAGACTCGATCATTTGTGCATCAGTAACTACCGGCACGTCGAAATCGGTGGTCTGAGCTTCAAGCAGGTAGAGCTTGGGTGGTGGACCGCTGCCGCACGCACTCGCGAAAATCACCAGCAGCACGGTAAGCCAACGTGAGAACGGGTTAAGGCAAGACGCTGCCCTGACAGGTAGACGGCCAAGGAAAGTCATAGGTCAGCGTCCGGTAAGAATGGCATTGGGGTTCTCTTCGAGTAATTCTGCAAAAGCGGCAATGGACTTTGCAGCGACACGCAGCTCTCTGGCGGCCGCGGACAATTCGATATAGATTTCCGAATCAGGCGAAAGCCCCTCCAGCACATCGTTGGCATTGTCGGATGTTTGCGTGAGTGACTGCACCATCGCAGGCAGGCTCGCCGTTGCATCAGCCAGCGATGACATCGAGGAGGCCAACTGAGCCGGTAACTGTGCAACATCCGGGCTTGCCAGCAGCTGGCGGGTTTCCTCGAGCACTTGAGTGGCCGCTGTCACCATGGAATCGAGTGGCAACTCCGACAGATTCTTGATCAACGTTTCCACGTCAGCGGTTACCGCTTCCACGTTCGAGGCAATCACAGGCACAGAAGGGTATGGCTCGGCGGAGAAATCGATGGATTCACCGTCAAGCTCAGGCTTGGTTACCAGCTTGACGATCAATGATCCGGTCAGCAGATTTCCGGTGGCCAGCTGCACCCGCAGGCCACTTTCCACGAAGGTGTTGACCGTTGCGTGCCAGTCCTCCTGTGTGGCATCAACCAACCCGAGGCGCCTGGGCTGAAACTGCAGAACGACGGTGGCAGTACTCGATTCGGCAGCAGTTTGCGGCAGGCTGACCGAAACGCTGCGAACCTTGCCCACGACGATGCCGTTGTATTCAATCGGAGCATCGCGTCTCAACCCTTTTACGGAACCCTTGAACTGCGCAATCAGCCGGTACTGATGATCATCTTCACCGTCAAACAGGCTCTCTCGCGCCTCAGTTCTTGAGTCGAACAGTTTGTACTTGCTTCCCGTCACCGTGACGGGTTCCGCACTCGTGACCTCTGGCGGATTCTCAAAGGCAATACCACCGGTAAACAGAGCGGCAATCGATTCCACGCGCACCGATGCACCGTCGGAACCTATTTTTCCTTCGACACCCGACACACCATAGAATCGTGTGTCGGGGTACACGTTTCGATGATGCGGTGCTTCGATAAAAATATCGAACAGGACCTGAGTTGCATCCTCGTTCAACCGTCTGCGCTCAACACGTCCCACCTCGATCTGTCTGAGAAATACAGGGGACCCAACATAGATGTACCCTGCTTCATCGGCGTTTAACGTCAGGCGTAATCCAGGCGTACCTCGTGTGGTCAAGGGTGGCTCGGTCAGTCCGACAAATTCATACTGACGTTCACCAGGTACATCATCCCAATCCACTTCGATATACGAACCGGAGAGCAAGGTGCTCAAACCTGAAATCTCCGTGGTGTTGATACGGGCGTTGACGATCCAGAAACGGGTATCGTCATCCAGGTAAGAAGCAACCTGTGGATCCAGCCGCACGCTGACCACCACTGAATCCAGATCATCCGCCAGCATCACAGATTCCACACGCCCAACGTCTACGTCGTTACGGCGTACCCGAGTTTCCCCGGCGATGACACCACCGGCCTTGTCAAAACTGATTTCAACCAGCGGACCCCGCTGAATGTAGGATTGCCACAACACCCAGCCAGCAAACAGGACAGCACCGAGCGGTAGTAGCCAGGCCAGCGATACACGGGCCGACAGATTAGCCGCGCGTTCCACGCGTGCGTTAGCCGGTGCTCGTTCAGAACTAGCGGACATGGTTGTCGGTATCCCAAAGCAATCGTGGATCTAGAGCACTCGCAGCCAGCATGGTAAAGACAACCGACAGGGCAAACGCGTTGATACCGGGCCCCGGCAGTATAGTCAAAATGGCACCGAGCTGAATCAGGGCGGCCAGTACCGCAACGACAAACACATCAATCATGGACCATCGCCCGATGAACTCAGTCAATTTGTGCAACCTGTGGCGCGTGTGTTCAGACATATCCCAATCAAAATGCAGGCTCAATGCCAGCCCGGCAATAATGACAAACTTGGCAACCGGTATGCAGATACTGGCAACGAAAATGATCAGAGCGACCCCGTAACTTTCGCTCTCGATCAGCACCATGACCCCGCTGAGGATGGTATCAGAGGTATCCCCGGTAATTGAACGTGTGAGCATGATCGGAAAAACATTCGCCGGAATATAAGCCAGTATCCCGACAAACAGAAATGCCCATGCGCGCTGCACACTGTGGCGCCGGCGCGAAAGCACCCTGGCACCGCATCGATCACACGCGCGCTGATGATCAATAGCGTACAGGGCACCACAAATGGTGCACGCTTTAAGACCCGCCTGACGCGCACTCAGCGATTTGGGCTCAGATGTATCCAAACCGTATCTCGGCAAAGCAAGAGGTTAATCAACACTGACAGTGCCACCAGAGCCAGTAACGACCAGAACGCCAGCCCCACTTGCAGGTTAGCCAATGAGCTGATTTTTACCAGTGAAACGACCACACCCACCATGAATATGTCAGCCATGGCCCAAGGCTCCAACTTCAGTGCCCAGCGAAATGCCAGCTTCATGGATCTGCGCACCTTGCGCCCAAAGCGAATACGCCACAACACCCAGCCCAGCAGGACGAGTCGGGCCAGCGGTAACAGTACGATGAAGCCCAGTGTCATCAAACCCAACCAGCGCATGTTACTCATCCACAATGACGATACGGCATCCAGCACAGAGATCGTGCTCTCAATGCCGGATCTCGACAGCGACATGAAAGGCAGACAAAGACTGAGAAGCAGCAGCACGATACCAGCCAGAACCGCAGCCAGTGCACGATCAATGGTGTGCGGTTTACGCGTTTGCAGTACATCTGCACAGCGTTCACAGCGCGCGAACTCGCCGGTATGCAGCCTCTGTCGATGGTGCAACAGATCGCAGCCTGGACAAGCTATAAGCGCACCGGATGAAACCTGATTGGAGAGTTGATCCGTCAGATCAACAGGAGTGGTCATGATAGGTCTGTAGCGCCTCGTGGCTGTGATGCCCCTATTGTAGAGGACCTTACCGATTACCCACAGACAGTGCCAGGAATGGCAGAGTTCCCATCAGACAAACCACCAAGATTGCGGTAGTCTAGTATTCATATGCAAATTCTCGAATATTTCAAGCCCGCCCGGTATTCCGTCAGCGTTTTGCTGGGTCTGGTGTTCTCATGCCTGGTTGCCACAGTCAGCGCTGAAACCGAGCTTCTGATGATTGAAGAACCCGGTTGTGTCTACTGCGCACGATTCAATCAGGAAATTGCACCTGCTTACCCAAAAACCACGGAAGGCAGCCAAGCGCCGCTGCGTCGGCTGCTGATAGCTGATAGCTGGCCTGCTGATCTGCAGGCCGTGGAGCCGGCGCGCTTCACACCCACCTTCATACTGGTGCGCGATGGCCAGGAGATAGACCGTCTGGCAGGCTATCCCGGCGATGAGCATTTCTGGTACCTGTTAGGCCAGATGCTGGACAAACTCTGATCATGGCTCTGCCTTCATTAAACGCTGCCGGTGACGAAAAACAGATAGCGTTACTGGTCGCCCAGGCGCGCAAAGCGAGCGAGCTACTCAAGGCGTTATCGCATGAAACAAGACTGATGATTCTGTGCCTGCTTTCGGAGAATGAAATGTCCGTGTCGGACATCGAGGAGATCATTCAGCTTCCACAGGCCACTGTATCGCAACAGCTGGCCCGGTTGCGGCTGGACAAGCTGGTCACCACACGACGCGAAGGACGACAGATTTACTATCGCATCGCAGACAAGGACGTCAGCACGGTGGTTGAATCGCTGTACGATATTTTCTGCAAGCAACCAAACTGATCCGCGGCTCAACACATCAACTGACCCTACCCTTGCCCTCTGATCACCGATAACGCCTCAGCAGCATTTCAAGGTGATGCAACGACAGCCTCGGAAACGCTCAGAACAACCTTGTCAAACTGCTCCATGACCGTAGACCAGTCAGGGTTGTAGGTTGTGCGAGCAACGGCCACGCCATCAGGAGACGGAGTGTGCTGCGCACCATACCAGTGCTGTGACGATCTCATGCACGCCATGAAAATCGGAAACTCGTTTCCGTTACACACCAGCACGGATCCGCGTTCACCAAACAGCGAATCGTCTGGCGGATACATAAGCCCCAGGTGTGACTGATTCAGAATACGCGAGTCAGGAAATGCGGATTGTCTGAACAATTCGGTCGAACCCGGCTCCCCGCCATGAGGCGGTACATCATCCGTGTAAGTCAGAAGCAATCGACTGTCGGAAACAAATCGCTTTCTGAACAACTCACGCGTGTAGTCAACGTTCACTACAGAGTCGTGTGCTGTCATAACCATGAGCACGGGTATGTCGATGCGATCACGCCAGCCCCAGCGCCGTTTCAGACCGCGCGTCAGTTTGTAATACTGCCAACCGGAATTGACCGGAATGGAGTTGTACTTGGTCGGGTTGTCTTCGAGAATCATGCCACCAAACACCCATGGCCTGAAGCGGGCATAGACACCCGACCAGCGTAAATAGTGATTCAGGCGAGATTCATAGGCGGGGGAAATAAGGAACAGGCTTGCAATATCAGGATTATCCAGTGCCAGCCACGTAGCCAGCACAGCGCCCATGGAAAAGCCACCGACGTGCAACGGAATACCGTCCTGTCGCCAGGCGGCAAGGTGATCTCTTGCGCTGCGCAACCAGGTGTCCCAGCGCACGTCCAGCATGTCTTCGGGTGTCGAGCCATGCCCGGCAAACAGAATGGCGCGAACGTCAAAACCACGCTCGGCAAGCTCTCGGGCAAAACCACGCCACACGTAGGCAGAATCGTTCAGCCCGTGCAACAGCAGATAGCGCCCTCGATAAGCAACCTGAGGATTGGCGGCTATTTCAAAAGGCAGGTTTAGCGCGATGTCCGCAGCGCTTCGATGCGCCATGGAGCGCTGCGCCAACAACGATTGCCAGGCAATCTGATAACGACTGAAATCTTTATCAATGGCTGGGAATGGATCGACAGTATCCTGACTGCTGACACAAGCTGTGCACGCCATGAGCACACTCAGCAACACTCCGAACCTGCACCACTGCCTGATGAAACACCGGAACATCAGTGCTTCACCAGGCAAGTCGGCAGACAGGCGAAATGTCTTCCTGCGGTATCCCGCAAGCAAAAGCGAGCCTCTACCACCGTCGCGCTTATTCCGGGCGAGGTTCAGCTCGCACTAACTTAGCCGTACAGTGTGGGTACACCGAGTTTTTCATGAACAGCATTGCACTGCTCTTCGCTTATGCCAATCCCTTTGCGCAACGTGTCCAGATACTGTGCTTCTTCGCGCGAGTCCAGGTTGATACCCAGCAATGACATCATGTAAACCTGCATCTCGGCGCCGCGTGGAATGGAGCGTATGAAACCTTCTGTGTCCAGCGGTGATTTCATTTCACTGATCACGAACTGACGTTCCTCATCACTGACTTCATCGCCCAGGTGCGCAACAATTTTCTGCTGCTCTTCCTGATCAATCTGGCCGTCACTCTTGGCAGCGTTCACCATCGCCTGAATAAGAATGCGCGCCTGATCTTCCTGAGCAGGAGCTGGCTCGGGTATCTGTTTACCCTGCAACGCAGAGTTCAACAGGTCTCCCAGACTGCCACCGACCGGTGCCTGATCCACTGAACCACCAGAAGCGGCACTACTCGCCCCGCCGGAGATACTTTCCAGCAGACCACCAAGACCACCTGCTGCCCCACCTTTGCCACCGAGCAACGCACCAAGGTCGCCCAGTCCGCCACCCAGGCCACCAGCCGAGCCGGTGTTAGAACCCACACCACCGGCTCCGGGGTGCTGTTGCTGAGAACCGGCTGATCCACCACCCAGCGCGCCGCCGAGTAGTCCACCCAGACCACCCAATCCGCCGCCAGCGCCACCTTTTTTCATCATGCCGCCAACGCCCTTGGCCAGCGCCACACCTACTGCTATGCGTCCTAACGTTCCTACAAGACTCATTGTTTAGTCTCCTGATAAATGTTTAAGTCCGACGCTGCAACCAGCGCGTTACCATGCAGTGTAACCGATTCATTCAGGGTCACTGAGGCCTGACACATGCGCTCGTCGTCAATTTGTCTGTCCAACAAGGAAGCCAGGAACCTGTGGTTGACGTTGCAGGGCATGTCGCAAAATCCGTGTGGCAAGCGTCATAGTGCAGTGTTTTCTGATCGCGTGGAGTCGTTGGGCATGGTGCAGCTCGACTCCATCGGCATCCTCAGCAGGGCGCATCACCATATCCTGTGGAGCCGCCAGAGCGCTTATCGCCCCGCTGCGTACAACAGGATGTTGAAGCGTGATCGAACCGTATTCGAGCACTTCAGTCACGATGCGGTCATCCTGCCAATAGAGGCCTATCCTTACTGGCGCAGGCAGCAACAGCGCCGTTCAGCGGCTTATTTACGCGGTACGCTGGGCCGTGAAATGGCCGACAAAAAAACCCGACAAGCCATCATCGAGCAGATCACGGACCAGGGGCCAATCTGCTCACGCGATCTGAGCAACACGCACAACACACAAGTGGATCGAAGCAAACACGCATGGATGCGACCCGCACACAAACTGGCTCTGGACTACCTGTGGTTGTCCGGCACGCTCAGCGTTTCTCATCGACAGAATTTCACGAAATATTACGATCTCACAGAACGTGTCATACCGGCCGAACTGCGCAGAAAACGCATCAGTGAACAATCGCAAATTAAGTGGCTGTGTGAATCGGCCCTGTCGCGTCTGGGCTTCGCCAGCGCCATCGAGATTCAACGCTTCTGGGATGCCTGCGACCTGAGTGAAGTGCAAGCCTGGCTCAATAGCCCCAGCATGCCGTTAACACGCATTACCTATCGCGATTACCAGAACAACCCGGTTGAAGCCTATGCGCCAGAAGGGGTTGCGTCATTGGTATCGTCCTTGGCGCCGGCGAGTTCACGCATACGCATCGTCAGCCCGTTTGATCCGATTGCCCGAGATCGGGAGCGGCTCAAAAGACTGTTTGGATACGACTATCGCATAGAAATCTATACCCCCGAGGCAAAGCGCAAATACGGCTATTACGTGTATCCCCTGCTGGAAGCAGACCGCTATATCGGTCGCATGGATGTGCGTGCCAACAAGGACAAGGACACACTCGATATTCGAGCGTGGTGGCTGGAAAAGGGCATCAAGCCAACAGCTGCCAGGGTGGAAAAAATTCAGCGCGAGCTGGGCAGACTGGCCAAACTGGCTGGCGTCAGCGCCGCAGGCAATCTGCCGCGCCTCTCCCGCTTGCCAGACTGATACGGCTCAGCCCTGGCCTGAGGTGATCAAAGCAGGTTGACGGGCACTTTCAGGTAGCGATTACCGTCCGAATCCGCTTCGGGAAGCTTGCCGGCACGCATGTTCACCTGCAGCGCCGGGATAATCAATGATGGCATCGCCAGTGTCTTGTCCCGCGCTTCTCGCAACTCGACAAAGTCCTCCACACACCGACCTTCTCCCACGTGAATGTTGTGGATTTTCTCATCAGCTACCGTGGTCTCCCAGGCGATCTCACGACCATTGGGACCGTAGTCGTGACAGATAAACAGGCGTGTGTCATCGGGTAAGGATAGAACCCGTTGAATGGAGTGGTACAGCGCCCGCGCATCACCACCCGGGAAGTCCGCTCTGGCGGTACCACCATCTGGCATGAACAGCGTATCTCCTACAAATGCGGCATCACCGACAACGTGTGTCATACAGGCAGGCGTATGCCCCGGCGTGTGCATCGCATAGGCGTTGAGTTTGCCTATCGTGTAGACATCCCCTTCTTTGAAAAGCTGATCAAACTGACTGCCGTCGCGTTCAAACTCGGTGCCTTCATTGAACACTTTGCCAAACACGTCCTGCACTTCAATGATCTGTTCACCGATCCCGATCTTGCCGCTGCCCACGCGTTGCTGAATATAAGGCGCTGCGGAAAGATGATCTGCGTGCACATGCGTCTCAATCAGCCATTCAACCTGCAATCCGTGCTTGTTGATATGAGCGATGAGCAAGTCTGCCGAGTCGTAACTCATACGCCCGGACGCGTAATCAAAATCGAGAACAGAATCGATGATGGCACACGCGCTGGATTGCGGGTCTTTGACAATGTAGCTCACGGTATTGGTGCGCTTGTCAAAAAAACCGCTGACATCCGGGCGTTGCGATGGATCCAAGGCAGTCTTCACCATGGCTGATTGTCTCTCTTCGTGGTTAGGCCGGAATGGTGACTCGGGCTCCGGAATTCAGGGACTCATAGGCCGCGTCAGCAATGACAAGCGCACGCTGGCCATCAACGCCCGTGGCTGACGGCGAACACTCGCCATTGAGTACGTCGATGAAATGTTGCCATTCCAGTCGGTAGGCATCCGCATAGCGTTCGATGAAAAAATGCATGGGCGGTTCACGTCGCACACCTTCGGCACGTTCCAGCACCAGTGTAGTAGCGGGTACATTATCGGTACGCAATGATCCAAGCGAACCATGAACCTCTATACGCTGGTCATAACCGAAACTGGCCCGCCGTGAATTGGTTATAACGGCGATCTTGCCGCTGGCACACTGCAGTGTCAGGCAGGCAGTATCGACATCATTTTCTGCGGCAATTGCTTCACTGGTAAGTGCCGACGCCGTTGCACTGACACTGCTGGGTTCTTCACCGAGCATGAAGCGAGCCATGTCAATGTCATGAATGGTCATGTCGCGAAACAACCCACCAGACTCGCGGATGTATTCAACCGGGGGTGGCTCAGGATCTTTGGAAATGACAGTGACAAGTTCCACGTTGCCGATATCGCCGGCCACCACTCGCTCGCGCATGGCCGCAGCGGCAGGGTCGAAACGACGATTGAAACCTAACAGAAACGGCGACGTACATTCAGCGGTTTTTTGCAGTACGGCATTCACCCGTTCAATCGACAGATCAATCGGTTTTTCACAGAACACCGCTTTGCCCGACAGCAAACCACGCTCGATGAGATCGCTATGCGTAGGCGTTGCGGAACAAATCACGATGGCGTCAACGGAGTCATCAGCGAATACGGTTTCAGGTTCTGCAACCGTTGCGCCCACCGTCGCCGCCAGGGTTTCGGCTGCTTCACCAAATGGATCCACAACGTACTGAACAACGGATTCGGGATGATGATGAATATTCATCGCGTGCACTTTACCGATGCGGCCCGCACCGATAAGCGCAATTCTAAAGGGAGTTTTAATCGCCATGTTTTCCAGTTAACGCGCTGTTGATCGAGTAGCCCGCTCAGGCTCCCGGAGAGCCGGCAATGTAATCGGCCAGTTCCTGGCGTTCCATTTCAGCTTCTTTGAGTCGAGCATTGACAATGTCCCGGATACTCACCACGCCCGCCAGAACATTATCGACGGTAACGGGAACATGACGTATTCGCTTCTCATCCATCAGTTCCATGACGGCTGCCACCGTGGCATCGGGCGCACAGGTAAACACGTTGGATGTCATCAAATCCCCAACGGTGTGCGTCTCGTAATTGACGGAGTCGTTGGCCAGTCCCCTGACCACATCGCGCTCGCTGAGGATGCCATCAATCTGTCGGCCATCCGAACTGACCAGCAAGGCACCAATGCGCTGGTTTGCCAGCATGCCGACCGCTTCCTTGAGCGGGGTCTGTATGGTCGTGGTCTGGACATCTGCGCCTTTGTCACGAAGGATATCAGCTATCAGCATTCGCTCGCTCTCCGATGAGTCATCAGTTGATCCTATCAGTCTCGACTATCTAAGGAAACGTAAGTTATCGATCTGCCGACACGGATTCCCAGCCCAGTCACGGTATCAACGGCATGCCGGTCGATTGCCACACACAAAAACGGCCCCTGTCGGGGCCGCCACATTGCTGTCAGACACTGATTCAAGGCCTGCTTCGAGCGGCACGAGCCGCTGCGTTCAAAGCAGCAACTGGCAATCAGGGTCCAAATTTTACCGTGTTCTTGAAAGCGTCCCGCTGATACACGCGAATGTAGTCAGCCTCGAACTGGATCGGGAACAACGATGCATTGGACGCATCCGGTGTGGGTGCCCAGCCACTGCCCGCCACCAGATAGTTGACGATGTTCATGGGTTGTCGAGACACTTGCGGACCGAACAGCCGTTTCACTTCTACCCCATCGATGTACCAGACCACCAGCTGGGGTTCCCACAACACACCAAAGGTATGCCATTCGTTGTCGTCGGCATAAAAACCGCCATCGGGCTTCTCGTATGACATTGTGGGTGCCGAGCGCGTAATCTGAGTATTCGGATCGCCGAAGTGATACGTCTGGAACGCGTCCGGGTCACCAAAGGGATTCTCACCCAGGTATTCAATGATGTCGATCTCCGGTGCATGGTGTAACCGGCCTTCACCGGCGTATCGGTGGTAAAGATAAAAGCTGGACAATGCACCGGGAGTACCACTGACTTTAAAGCGGCCTTCCGTGTACCCGTAGATGAACTGGAAACGGTCGTGGGTCGACAAGGCCCCTGACAGAAATTCACAACGATCAAGGCCGGACGGATCTTCTTCGTCACAAACAGGAGGCAGCTTTTCACGCAGATCGTCGGGAACTGGCACAGCGTTTATCACCAGCGACTCGCCAGTGAACGTAAACGGGTCATAACCAAACTCAGGATTGCTCTGAGTGTTGACGAAATATTGCTGTTCGCCGTTGATGATTCGACTGTCGCCCCAGGTCAGACCGGTTTGCCATTTGTCCGGATCGATGGATTCTCCGTTGAATTCATCACCGAATACCAGATCAAAATCATCCAGCCAGTAATCAACCGC
>CALLPU010000057.1 GCA_938016235.1 uncultured Granulosicoccus sp.
TTCAGCCGTCCAGATGCGTGGAGTTTCCAGATCACGGGCTTCATCATAGGCACGCGCCACGTTGAATGGCAGACAATGTTCGTAGATGGCATAGTCCGAAAATTTCGCATCGCACGATGCACGGCAAGCATCCCAGGCCTCTTTTAGTGAGCCTCCCCCTAATGCTACCCGGGCTACCGGGCCATACGTGGACTTCACGAAATCGGCTGTCAAATCCAGCGCTTCGTTGACTTTGTCGGTGCCCACCAGTGCATCTCCTCTACCCGGGGCGATGGCATCAACATCAAATCGGCGGATTGCCTCAAGCGTGCCGGGCCAATCGTGAAAATGCGCATCACCACAGTAACAGGCGGAACGATATTCAACGATGTCACCGGTAAACATCACGTTCTGATCCGGTACGTACGCAACGATATCTCCCGCGGTATGCGCTCTGCCCAGATGCATGAGATCCACCCGGCGCTTACCCAGATAAAAGCTCTGGCGCTTGTTGAATGTCTGGGTAGGCCAGGTAAGGCCAGGGATTTCCTCGTGGCCCTGGAACAGGCGCGGAAAACGATCGAACTCTGAGTCCCAGTCTTCCTGCCCTCGCTCCACCACCATGGCACGCGCCTTTTCAGACATGATGATGTCTTGTGCCTGATACGCAGCAGCACCCAGTACACGTACAGCATGGTAATGCGACAGCACGACATGCTTGATGGGCTTGTCGGTTACCGACTGCACTTTTTCAACAACCAGCCTTGCCAGCCTTGGAGTGGCTTGTGCATCCACGATCATGACACTGTCATCACCAATGATGACACCGGTGTTCGGATCACCTTCAGCAGTGAACGCCCATAAATCCTTGCCCACCTCGGTGAACGATACTGTTTTCTCTGCCATATCCCCGCGGGATGCGAACGCCTTGCTCATGTGTTTGTCTCTTGTTTGGGAAAATTGCGTTGCAGGTCTTGCCAGCAATCAATGTAGTCGTCTTGCAAACCATCAAGCTCACTCGCGTAAGCGGAAACAATCTGCGGGTAACGCGTTTCGAACATGAAGGCCAGTGTGTTCTCCAGTTTCACAGGCTTTAACTCAGCGGTAACCGCTTTCTCATAACCGAACGCATCGGGCCCGTGCGGCAACATCTGGTTATGCAAACTGGCACCGCCGGGAACAAAACCCTTCTCCTTGGCATCGTACGCTCCCATGATAAGCCCCATGAACTCGCTCATGATGTTGCGGTGATACCACGGTGGGCGAAACGTATGCTCCGCTACCATCCAGCGCGGTGGAAAAATAACAAAATCGATATTGGCCGTACCGTCCTGTTCGGTGGGCGATGTCAGTACCGTGAAAATGGACGGGTCGGGATGATCAAAACCAATGGCCCCCACTGGAGAGAATGTGGACAAGTCATATTTATAAGGTGCGTAGTTTCCGTGCCAAGCCACCACATCGAGCGGTGACTGATCGATTTGAGTCGCCTGAAACACACCCGACCACTTGTATATCACCGTACACGGGCACTCCTTGTCTTCATAGGCTGCAACAGGGGTCTTGAAATCACGCGGATTTGCCAGACAGTTTGCACCGATCGGACCCCGTTCAGGTAACGTCAGCGGCGCACCGTAATTTTCACACAAATACCCCCGCGCAGAGTCTCCCAGGCAATCAGCCCGAAACGTCATGCCCCGTGGTATGACTGCAATCTCTCCAGGTGATATTTCCATGCGGCCAAGCTCGGTGAACAAGGCCAGATCACCCGCTTGTGGAACGAACAACAGCTCACCGTCTGCATTACAAATGTAGGTGTCGGGCTGGTTGGTATTGAAGTCATACAGGTGCGCGGCCATGCCCGTTTGCGTGGCAACATCGCCCGCCGTTGTCATCGTGTTAACACCACCTGTGAAAGGGGTGCCGGGGGCAGATGATGGAATGGGATCCCAGCGGTACTGCCCCAACGGTAGCGCGGAAACTCGCTGCGGGGCAGATAACCAGTGAGAAAACTCTATTGCCTTGAATCGGCGTGTGTGTAGCACGCTTGGCCGGATTCTGTACAACCATGAACGCTCGTTCTGACCCCGCGGCGCTGTGAAGGCGGAGCCTGACAATTGTTCGGCATACAGGCCATACGCACAGTGCTGCGGACTGTTCTGTCCCTGAGGCAACGCCCCTGCTAGCGCCTCGGTTTCAAAGTCGTTACCAAAACCTGACTGGTATTGAAGTTTTGCAGCCACCATAAGGCGCTCACACGGGAAAGCCAATTAAGTTACAATTGTAACCATTGATTTTGTAACTATCAACGCCCATGAGTGACTCATCCGACTTGTTGATACTGGAGCAGTTCCTGCCATTCAGGCTCAATCGCCTGTCGGAATCTGTCAGCCAGAACTTTGCACAGCACTATCGGCGTGAATACGGCATGACTCGCCCTGAATGGCGCACACTGGCGGTGCTGGGTCAGCACGGGGTGCAAACCAGCACGCAGATTTGCGCACACTCCACCATGCACAAAACGAAGGTGAGCCGCGCCGTGCAATCGCTGGCCACCCGTGGCTGGCTCGTCAGAGAACGGGATATGGCAGACCGACGGCTGGAGTATTTACACTTGACCGCCAAGGGCCGTAAGCACTATGCAAAACTAGTGGTACTTGCCAATGAATTCGAGCTTGATCTCAAAAATTCTCTAACCCCCAGCGCCTACGCCACCGTACAGAAAGCCTTGACGTTGCTTGAGGAACTGGAACGCAAACGATTATCATGAGCCATCGCAAACACGTTACAGCCCTTCTGTTAACCAGCAGCCTGATTGCATCGGGTTCTGCCGGCTTGGCCAACGCATCAACTTCACTGGCTGAGTTATTGTGGAACAACCGATTGATTGTGGCGTTCTCTAACGGCGAGTCTGACATGAATACGCAATTGCGCGACTGGGTACAGTCTCACGAGTGTGACCTTCTAGAACGTGATGTTCAGGTTTATCTGGTCACGAATCAGCAGGCTACCGCGGTGGGTGATGCGCCGGGGGCGCTGGATGCGGAATCGATTGACACACTGGAGGCGAGGCGGCAAACGCCTG
>CALLPU010000058.1 GCA_938016235.1 uncultured Granulosicoccus sp.
CGCGTCACTGAGTTCGCCACATCGTGCGCGTCGCGAATTTTCAACGACAGTCCTCTACCTACGGTCGCCGCTTTTTCCAGAAACCAGGCGTTTGGCGCAGGTCCAATTCCGATCGTGAACAATCGACTGTCGCCTAACTGACGCTTGATCGTGTTCAACAGTGCGTCTTCATAGCCCACACTGCCATCGGTCATGAAAACAACTTGCTTGAGTCTGTTGGTTTGGTCGCTGTTGTTCAGCGCGAACGTGAGTGCATCGTGCATCTCTGTGCCGCCTTCGGCATCGAGCTTGTCTGTAAATCGCCGCGCGTGCTGCTTGTAGTGTTCTGTTGCGGGCATGGATGTTTCAAACAACGGCTCGTACTCGTCATCGAATGCGACCAGATTGAACGTGTCTTCTTCGGAAAGCCCGTCGATGGCAAAATGCAAAGCTTCGCGTGCGGCCTGGATGGACACGCCGGCCATTGAGCCGGATTTATCGATAACCAGAATCAGCTCGCGTGCCGGTAGTGTCGTGCTCTTCGACAAGGTGGGCGGTGTGAGCATGATCTGCACATAACGCTGGCCGTTGTGTTCACTGACAAACGTTTTACCGCCAGTGATGCTAGCCATTTCCATCGGCCACTGAATGACGATGTCCTGGTCCATGGCAATGTCATTGATTTCAATGGATGCCGGTTGGTAGGTCAATGTATGTGTCGCGCTCTCTACGCGGGCCAAATCCTCAACCCCATCAATGGAGAGCACAACATCCAGGCGTGGACCACGACTCATCGATGAGGTGGTAAATGGTGTGTGCAGTTCGTCCGGGTTTCGGCTCAGCGCGTTGTTGTATCTGGGCGTCAATGTGGTGGGTAGCCGCAATTGCAGGCGTTGCTGATCGACAGTGACTGGCATCATCAACGAAAGCGTAACGACAATCTTGTCACCAGGTGCCACGTTGGCCACCTTTGCTGTAAACAGATCGGGCCGATGCTGTTCCACCAGGCTGGCGATTTTACCCGCCTGTTTAGCCGCACTGTATGTCTGTTTGGCTGCCACGGTCGGCATGATCTTGCCATGGATAAACCGATCACCCACTTGCATGACTAGCCCTCGTACGGATGTCTGTTCATTGAGGGGGAACAGGTAGGACGCCTCTACCCACTGATCCGTTGTGTTCTGGAACGTTTGCTTCAACGTCATCTCGGCCAGCAGCCCGCGGACGCTAATCTGCAAACCGGCATCCAGTTGAATGGCATCGAACAGCGCACCTGAGTGGCTCAATTGCATACGCCCTGTTGATTCAACGTTTTCGTTTGCCTGGCTGGTACTCAGGCCACAGGCGATTTGCACACCCAGAGTCAGCAGGCTGACAAACAACCAGCGATGAAACAGGGCGTCAAGCAGACGCGGTCGCAGACGCGGTCGCGGTTGTGATTGAGCTCTGGCAGAGTCGGTGTGCGTAATTGTCGTTCGGTGAGTATCATGCATGGGAAGGGTATGGGCTACGTGTTCAAGACACGGCCAGTTAACGCCCTGAGTAGGACATTTCGACGACCCAACACCGATGAATGCCGATGAATTGTGATCAAACATGACAGAGCCGAGCCCGTTGCGACGCATCGTGCTGGTGGAGGATGAGCCAGCCCTGCGTGAGAACTACATCATCGCGCTGAGCCGGGCCGGGTTTGACGTTTACGGCTACCCGGATGCACAGTCGGCGCTGGAAGCGGTGCGGCAGCGGCTACCGGACGCTGCCATCATTGATATCGGTCTTGGCCGGGACAGTGAAGCCGGTTTTGATTTGTGCCGCTCCTTGCGAGAACTCTCGGCACGATTGCCCATCCTGTTTCTGACCGCCAGAGACAGTGAACTGGATGTCATTTCAGGTTTGCGTCTGGGCGCCGATGATTACCTGACCAAGGACATCAGCCTGGCGCAACTGGTGGCACGCGTAAACACGGTACTGCGGCGGGTTGAGGCCTTCAGTGAGTCGGAAGCGGATGATTCCATTCGTATTGTGGGTTTGCTTGAACTCAATCAGCCAAGACTGGTCGCCAAGTGGCGGGGTGAAGCTGTTGATCTGACAGTTACAGAATTCTGGCTGGTTGATTGCCTGGCACGAAACCCAGGCCAGGTTCGTAGTCGTCAACAATTGATGGACGCCGCTAACCTGGTGCTGGATGACCAGACCATTACGGCTCATGTAAAGCGTATACGCGCGAAGTTTCTAGCCATGGACGATACCTTTGGCGGTATTCAGACCGTTTACGGTCTGGGTTACCGCTGGATAGATAAACTGCTGTACTAATGCTGCCAACCAACTTCTATGTGCCTGCACGTCTGGACTGATATCAGCGTTTCATGAAACTGCGATCGCAGATGTTGCTCGCTGGTGCGTTGACACTGGCCGTACCGCTGGTTGGCTGGCAGAGCGTCAAGCAGTTGTACAGTGCGTTGCAGCAAACGCGCATTGATGAACAGACGCTGAAAGTTGCCAACATGCGACTGGCGCTATCGGAAGCGGCGCCGGTTAACAATGGATTGCTGCAGGCGCAACGCACAGCGGGTAGTAAAGACTGGTACGCGCAGACGTCACCGTATCCGATATTCGTTGACGGGTATGCCGATGACTGGCAGGAACTGGCTGGCGATGTGCTGCGCTATGGCGTGGCAACCGATGATGCGCCTGTTGCTTCTGAACTGTCTGTGACGATTCGATCGGCGCGTATTCAGCAGACGCTGTATGTGTTTGTTACGGTAGTTGATGACCAGCTGCAGTTCCACGAACCACCACGATGGCTAGCTGATGCCGGCGAAGGGGAGTTACCCGATTCGCAAACCCAACTGGTCAATGGCGACTCAGTGGA
>CALLPU010000059.1 GCA_938016235.1 uncultured Granulosicoccus sp.
ATGCATCTTGAATAATTTGAACGTGCCCAAGATCTACAGTAATTTCCAGTTCGCCAATGATCCACCAGCTATTGTAAGTCACAGCAGCTTCTGACATGCGGTTCTCTGCACGGCTATTTGCAATTGAGAAACATGCAGCGCTTTACCTTCATTCCTATAGGTTGGCGGCCAGCTTGCCGATAACTGTGGTCGGGATCGGTATCGCTCGACACAGTGTTTTACAATGACACCTGCGAAGGCGCGCCCCCCACATTCTCATGACACGTGCGGTTCGCCTGAAATCTGAGGCGGACGGCACAATAACCAAAACGATACATGTTTGGCGTTGAGACAACAGCAAACACGTATAATCGCGCCGCGGACACCCCCGCTTGCCTAACCGTGATCAAACCAAGGACTCCCACTTTTCATGTTTCAAATCGGTGCTAGCGACAAGATTGCTGTAATCGGACTGGGATACGTCGGCCTGCCGTTGGCTGTCGAATTCGGAAAAACCAGCCCGACAACAGGTTTCGACATTCACGCTGCCCGTATCGCGGAGCTGCAAAAAGGCCACGACAGAACGCTTGAGGTCTCGCCGCAGGAAATGGCTGAAGCCAGTCAGCTGAACTACACCAGCAACTTGCAGGACCTCAGTGATTGCAAGGTATTCATCGTGACAGTTCCCACGCCGATCAATCAGCACAAACAACCCGATCTTACCCCTCTGATCAAAGCCTCGGAATCCATAGGCAAGGTCATGCAGCGCGGATCAGTGGTCATTTACGAATCCACGGTTTACCCCGGAGCAACCGAAGAAGTGTGTGTGCCCATCCTCGAACGCGAATCAGGCATGGTCTTCAACACCGACTTTTTTGCAGGCTATAGTCCCGAACGCATAAACCCGGGTGATAAGGAGCATCGGGTCAGTACCATCATGAAGGTAACGTCGGGGTCCACACCTGAGGTGGCGACGGCCGTTGACAACCTGTACAAACGTATCATTACCGCCGGCACACACCTGGCCAGCTCGATCAAAGTGGCAGAGGCTGCGAAAGTGATCGAGAACACACAGCGGGATCTCAATATTGCGCTGATCAATGAGCTGGCCCTTATTTTCGACAAGCTGGAAATAGATACGCTGGAAGTTCTGGAAGCCGCTGGCACCAAGTGGAATTTTCTGAATTTTCGACCCGGTCTGGTTGGCGGCCATTGTATCAGTGTAGATCCCTACTACCTGACTCACAAAGCCCAGGAGATCGGTTACTACCCGCAAGTCATTCTCTCTGGCCGACAAATCAATGACGGCATGGGGGCTTTTGTGGCGGAACGCGTTATCAAGATGCTGACCCGGCGACGTATCCATGTGGTTGGCGCCAATATTCTGATTCTCGGATTGGCCTTCAAGGAAAATTGTCCGGATTTGCGTAATACACGGGTGGTGGACATCGTTAATGAACTTGAGCACTACCATGCCAATGTCGACGTGCACGACCCCTGGGTTGACGCTGCAGAAGCCGAACACGAATACGGCATATCACCCATCGAAAAGCCGTCCACACAACACTATGATGCCATCATCCTGGCTGTTGCACATGAGCAATTCATCGCCATGGGTAGCGATAACATTCGACAGTTCGGTAAGCCTGAGCACGTGCTATACGACATCAAGAGCATACTGCCGAAAGACTCAGTAGACGCCCGCCTTTAGCTTTCAAGACACTATTCATGAAAATTCTGATCACTGGTACCGCGGGCTTCATCGGCTCAACGCTGGCTCTTAAACTTCTCGCACGAGGCGATGAAGTGATTGGAGTTGATAACGTCAACGATTACTACGACGTCAACTTGAAGCTTGCCCGTCTCGAACGCGTCAAGGCACACGCAGGCTTCACGGAGGTGCGAGGCAATCTTGAAGACAGGGAGCTTATGGAGTCCACTTTCAAGAAACATCAACCACAAAGGGTCGTTAATCTTGCCGCACAGGCCGGCGTTCGATATTCACTGGAAAACCCGCACGCCTATATCGATGCGAACGTAACCGGGTTTACCAATGTATTGGAAAACTGCCGCCACACCGGCGTGGAGCACCTGGTGTACGCCTCAACGAGCTCGGTCTACGGCAACCACACCAACATGCCATTCTCGATTCATGAGTCCGTTGATCACCCGGTCAGCTTGTACGCTGCCACCAAGAAAGCCAATGAGCTGA
Source organism: uncultured Granulosicoccus sp. (assembly GCA_938016235.1). Classification (GTDB taxonomy): domain Bacteria; phylum Pseudomonadota; class Gammaproteobacteria; order Granulosicoccales; family Granulosicoccaceae; genus Granulosicoccus. The sequence goes on from CALLPU010000059.1 coordinate 2,192, forward strand.
TGGCGCATACCTACAGCCATCTGTTTAACATGCCTACAACCGGGCTTCGATTCTTTACGGTCTATGGGCCTTGGGGCCGCCCCGACATGGCACTGTTCCTGTTCACCAAAAACATCCTGGCCGGCAAGCCTATTGATGTATTCAACTACGGTAAGCACAAACGTGACTTTACGTTTGTGGATGATATCGTCGAAGGGGTCATTCGCACACTGGACAACGTTGCCACCCCTAACCCCGACTGGGACAGCAATGCCCCCGATCCCGCCACCAGTTCTGCACCATTTCGCGTGTACAACATCGGCAACAATCAGCCCATTGATCTTGAGCATTACATCAGTACGCTTGAAGGTTGCCTGAACCGCACCGCTGAAAAAAATCTGCTGCCCTTGCAAGCCGGCGATGTGCCAGACACTTACGCAGACGTCAGCGATCTGGTAAGAGACGTTAACTACAAGCCTGACACTACCGTGGAAGACGGTATTGGCCGTTTTGTTGATTGGTACCTGGACTACTACAAAGTCTGAATGGTTGTCGGAGGCCGTGTCCAAGTGCACGGCCAATAGCACGACCCACTAGTTGCCAGCCTGGTTGCCAGACGCCTGC
>CALLPU010000060.1 GCA_938016235.1 uncultured Granulosicoccus sp.
CGGCTATCTTGGCGCGATGGAAGCCTCCACCCTTCAACTGATTGAAACGAACGGTTCCTAAACTGTACGTGAACCATAGTCAGTCAAACCACCTAAATTGGCAGTCACACACTACTCATGAAATATATGGTCTCTGTGGTAGCTGAGGAAACGATTGCTGGGTCTTTGGGATTCGATGCTGGGCAGCGATATTTTCTTACCGGGCACGATAAGCCCTCGATGCATTTCTGCATCCAACGAGCGAGACGCTACTATCCTGAAGTCTTCGTCCAACGTGACTAATCCGCGATCAAAAACCCAATGTACCGTGCTTGAAAGCGCCAAACCATTTCTAACCGAGTCAGGGCCTCGATGCTCCACTGGCTGTATATGGGCAGCCTGGACCTCAGGTCGACCACCGCCATTTATTAATGCAAGGCCGGTTACTGCACATTTGTTCTGGTAAGCATCGCAGACGGCAAGACGAAATCGTCGATCACGGAAGTAGCGTCTGTTGACACTTTCAATGAGTGGCCGTGCAGCCTCATCTGACAACGGATAATCAGCGATCGTTTCCCATTGTCTGGGCCCGGATGCAAAGCCAGCCTTTAAAATTGTGTCAAAAGCCTCATCCCCAAGTACACGCACAGAACGACCAAACGCCCCCTTGTTGACACTGCCATCATTCTTCAACAGGGTTAACTCATAGCTGCCCTCGTCGCGCTTGAAAGACACGGAGTCATCAAAATCGAGGTAGTCAGTTATCTGTGCATAAAAAAGTTCTGGATCCTTCGGATCCTCCACAATACCGACAAGTTTCGCCACGGCGAAGTACGAACTGGCTGGTTGCTGACCCGTTGCAAGACTCCCTCTCCGAGGGCGATAGTAGATAACCCAATCGCCGACACCCTGTTGCACCTTATTCAAATATCTTCTGGGAAAATGATATCGCTCTTCAGGCAAGTCATCGTATATAGAGTCAGGTTTTTGTGTGAATACCAGTTTCGCCAATGTTCAATTCATCCAGACTTCCGGTATACCAGGATAGCACCAGCGCGAATTGCGGGACACAGCTTTTACCAAGCAAAGGCGTCTAAACCAGCCTCAGATCACTTCTGTGTGTAACGTGAATTCGAACTGGCCGTTAGTGTAAAATGCGACCATGACGAAAGGTTACGTTTACGCAGTCCGCTTACCGGGGGCACGTGAGGTAAAAATCGGTAGAACCCAGAAGACCCCCGAGCAACGCTGTAAAGAGTTGAGCGGTACCAACATGACTGAGCAATTCAGGCTGGAGTACGCTCTTGCGGTGAGAGATCCGCTGGCAGTAGAAAAAGTCGCTCATTCGCTGTTGGCTGATTCCCGTGTATTAAAGAATCGCGAATTTTTTCGCTGTAACAAAAGACAGGCGAAAGCTGCCATAAGAAACGCAGCGGTACAAGTGCGTTGGCGCTGGGTGCCACGGAGCCTGCGAAATTTTATGAAAGGCGTGCAAGAATTTTTCGTGGTCTTGTCAGTTTTACTGCTGGCAGGCTTCTGCCTGTTCGTGGCAGAAGCCATAGGCTCCGGGGCAAGCCTAAACACTACCTTTCCGCTTACTGAGTCAGCAGCGATCACGTCAGTAATACGCTCAGTTGCCCCGTGAGTTATGCCGATCTACCAGGCGACCCCGCGGATTCCAACGGCAGACAGATCAGGGTCTCAAGTTCAGCTGGCGCTGTATTGTAGGGAGCGTTCAAGTACACCTCGTAGCAAGGGTTGTCACTCGCGTCATGAACAGACTCACGCAACCATTCGCGGTACAACCAGTGATAGCTTTCAGGCAGCAGCGCGTAAGGCCCGGTGTGCAGGCAGCTCGCATGCAGTCCGCCTGGCACCGGTTGTGTGTCATATCCATCGGGTGCTTGAAAGTGATCTTGTACAGGGACACCGGCAAAAGAACGGCAGTTTTCCAACGGCACAACATCCGGGTCATCGAAATAAACACCAACAGTAAAAGCTGCGCTGCGTGGCCAGGATTCTATTTCGGCCGCCGCCATCACTTTCTCGAACACGCGCCCTATCTCGTGATAGTCACCACTGTGCCAAAGACCGACGAGCCGCAACGGCTTTCGTTTCGCTATATCAATCGGCCGGTTCGGCACATCTGGGACGCTTTCTGAATTCCCGAAAGGCGGGGACTGCAGCTCTGATCGCGTTGAACGTTCATCGGCTGTAGACGACTGCAGCGAATCGCCCAGGTCCCGCGGTTGCACACGGCTTGCATGGCTGGCACGAAACTTACCTGGCGGCAATCCATAAGTGCGAGAGAACAAACGGGTGAAAGCATGAAGATTGTCGAACCCACAGTCTGATGCAATCTGGGCGATCGGTCGATCATCCCGAAGCAAGGCAGTAGCAACCTTCTCCAATCTGACGCGTCGTAACGTAGCCACAGCACTTTCACCAGTCACCGCCACGTATATCCGGTGCCAGTGGTATGTTGACAATTGCGCAATCTCGGCCACCGCAGCGCTGTTGAGTTCGGCTGCTGATTGGCCGTGAATATGGTCGATGACTCGCTGAATACGTTGTGCGTTGCGTTGCTGCGTTGTCTTCATGGTCAAACTGTGAGTACAGACTCCAGATTCATGACAGGCGAAGTGCCTCTTGCCTGAATCGACTGTTGAATGAAAGCGCACCTGCGCTCAGGTTGGAATTCCAAGGCTGGTCAAAAATTCCTTTTCCGTCATGCGCGTTCTTGACGCAGGGTCAGCAAAACGATACCAGCCTGGCTGGGCATCCGTATAGATTTCGTTATCAAAAACCGCATCGTCGGGTAAGTCAAGGATACCTGCGGCCAACATGTACTCACCTTCTGCACTGAACTGACCCGGCTTCAGGTGGTAAAAGAGATTGCAGCCACACTGACTGCAGAATCCGCGTTCGGCAAATTCAGACGATGCATAGCGCGTGATGGCCTCCTCCCCGGTGATCTGTGGCTGACCGTCTACGTGGACGGCGAACATGGGCCCACCACACCAGCGTCTGCATACTGAACAATGGCATGTGCCAACGCTGCCTGGGGCCTGCGCCTGAATTTCTACCGCGCCGCAAAGACACTTACCCTGATAGTTGTTCATATCGTCATCCTAGTCAATTAACGGTTTTTTTTACGGCTAGAGCTTCGGCAGGCACCCACTAAACAATGGCTGCTAGCTTCTCTCTGGCCTGGAGAGCATGAGAACACAGCCGTATTTGACAAATCCTGCGCAGTTTTCAGGGATGGTCCGCACACGACCGATAAACACACCGCACGATGCTGCGCGGCGATACCCGCCAACCCGTATGCCCTATCGAACTCTGAACACCGATAGGGCTATCCTCGCTTAACATCACTCATAGGGCGGCACAGGGCAATCGCCACAGATAACGTAGGTATGGTGAGGATCATTCAGGCGCTCTAAAAAACCCAACTCCTGACGAATGATCCGGGTCAGTCGAGACACAGGGCCATCGCTGGACTGTGGCCATCGACTCACCACGATCTCTGACAGCCGGCGTAATACTTCTTCTTCGAGCGACATTTCCGGCTGCACACTCCACACAGAATAGTCTGCAATACCGGCCAGGTCTGCGGCGGCGTCGATAGCCTGATCAAGCCCACCCAGTTTATCAACCAAGCCAATTTTCTGTGCTGTTTCGCCTAACCAGATTCGCCCTTGAGCGACTTCATTTACAGCATCAATGTCCATGTCTCTACCGGAAGCTACTGTGGTCAGAAACTGCTGGTAACCTGCTTCTATGATGGTCTGTAGCACGTCGCCGTACTCGGCAGAGACACCTCGGGTGACGCTAACCCCGCCTGCCATAGGAGTGGTTGCAACACCGTCGCTGTAGATGCCATAGCGCGCCAACGTTTTCTCCACACTGGGGATCAGACCAAAAATGCCTATGGAACCGGTTATTGTCGTGGGCGATGCCCAGATTTCATCCGCTGATGCTGCAATCCAGTAGCCTCCTGACGCCGCAACAGACCCCATTGAAGCCACAACCGTTATGCCTGCGTCCTGAGCTGCCTGCAACTCCGTACGAATCATCTCCGAGGCTGTCTTGCTGCCGCCGCCAGAATCAATGCGCAGAACAATAGCCCTGACGTTATCATCCAAACGAGCTTTCCTGATCAACCGAATCAGCGATTGACTGCCGATCTGACCTGCTGGAGCGTTGCCATCAAGGATGTTACCGACCGCTGTTACCACCGCCACTTTCTGAGTATTGGGTGCAGCCGGTAATCGGGCAACTCGCAGATAATCCTTGTAAGAGATTTTTCGGTAATGATGGGTTTCTGTATCTTCACCCACCAGACCGATCAGATAACGACGCCGCTCTGTATCCGTCATTACCCGATCCACCAATCCTTTCTCCAGTGACAGCCGCGCCAGATTTCCCTCAACGGCTCGCACTTCCCTGGGTGCATTTTGCAGCATGGCATCAATGCTGCCAGCATCAAGGGCTCGGGCAGTTTCTATCGCTCGTGTGTAGGCGCTCCACCATCCATCCACGATGGCCAGTCGAGCACTCCGATCTTCTTCAGACATGTTGTCGCGAAGAAAAGGATCCGCAGCGGACTTGTACTTGCCCACTTTGAACAGGTTGACTGTCACATCCTGTTTTCCCAGAAAGCTCTTGAAGTACGGGCTGTACATCGAGAAACCTTCA
>CALLPU010000061.1 GCA_938016235.1 uncultured Granulosicoccus sp.
CCGGTGGCCAGATTCTTGGCGAACTGCGCAAACTGGGTGGTGATGGGATCGTTGAGTCCCAATGACTCACGTATTCTCGCCTGGTCTTCCAGTGATGTTTCCTGGCCAACCATCTGTGCAACAGGATCACCGACAAACCGAAACAGCGTGAACGCAATCAGGCTGACTGCCAGCATGACAAAAACCGACTGCAGCAGGCGCCTTGCGATGAAGGAGGTCATGCGACCTACCAGTACTGCAAGGCGTTGCTGTACATGTTCTCCAGATCGACCCGATTAGATTCTCGGGGAGCATTGGCAATGGCGCGACCTTGCCGGATGGACGAGGCTGCCAGGTCCGCCACGTGTTCGGCCTTGAAGCCGATGGCGGTGAGTCCGTTAGGCATGTGCGTGGCTTTCATGAGTTCTACCATACGGTTGGCGAGAACTTCCCCAGCGTCAGCAGGCGTTGCGCCCTGGGTGTCAGCCAGCAGGCAGGTTGCTCCTTCCAGGTGCCGCTCTGGTGTGGCCTCGGCGGTGTATCTGAAGATAGCAGGCGCATTGACGACCACACTGATGCCGTGTGGCACGAATGGCGAGGCAATGGCGTAGCCTTCGGTAACGATGTTGCGCATCAAGTGTGTAACACCGTATGACATGGCGTGGGGCAAGTGTGTACCGCTGTTGCCAAATGCGATGCCGGCAAGTGTGGCCCCCCACATCAACTGATCACGTGCTTCAGTATCGCTTGCATCGTTAACGCCTCTGACGAGGTAGTTGCCGACGATATCCATCGCTTCACGTGCGACCATTTCGCTGAAGGGATTGGCGCCTTGTATGTATTGCCGTGCATTTGCCGCTGCCACCTTGGCCTGCTGTGTGTAAGCCTTGGCGGTGTAGCACTCCAGTGCGTGGCAACACAGATCGAACCCTGTAGAGGCCACAACGTTTGCGGGCAGACTGTCGCAGCATTGTGGATCAACAATAGCCACGGTGGGCAGCATGTGTGGGCTGGCAATGACAAACTTGGTGTTCAGCTCGTTCAGCCTCAGCACGGATATTGAGGTGCACTCCGAGCCTGTGCCCGAGGTGGTGGGACACGCGATATGCGGCAACAGTGGGCCGGGAATGGGCTTGCCCTGACCTATCGGCGGCGCAAAGTATTCTCCGATATTGCCCCCGTGGCACAGTAATACCAACGCAGCCTTCGCCGTGTCCATGACGGAGCCGCCACCGACAGAAACAATGCCGTCGATAGAGGCATCACGCAGAAACGTTGCGCCACGCTCTACCGATTCGTCATCAGGTTCTACCCGAATATCGGAAAAAGTAGCGGTGTCGATGCCAGCGCGAGTGAGCGATTCCAGCACAGCGGCTACCAGTGGGCCGGATGCCAGCAACGCATCCGTGAACAGCGCAACGCGCCGTAGCCCCAACCCTTGTGCCCTTTCACCGACCTCGCGTAGCGTGCCGCGGCCCACGGTGAGTCTGGGCATTGCAACGGTGAAGGAATCTGCACCATTTTCGGAAGGCGAATAATATTGACAACCCATGACAGCCCCTATTGACGCTTTTGCCTATCAGCAGGGTCAAGTCTATAGGAGAGTGTGCCGGATTGTAGCGCTCTAAAGACACATTCGTGTGAAAGCAGCGCTGCCTTCGTCGCTGGGGGACAGCACCGCAGTTTGATCCTTTACGATGCACCGACCATCAGTGTCTCTGGATGTTATATTCGGTGCATCCAGCTCAACGGCTTTCAAGGCGCACTGTTCATGGCTCAGTGCTCCAGTGACGGTTTGCGTTGCGTGATTCCAGTTACTGAAGAGTGTTGTACCCTCGCTCCAGAACTGATTAGTGCCATGCCGCACATGGTCACATGCTAGGAACTCCAGCGCGTAAAATGCACCTGTGCCACCGGCACCCCCTCCCACGTTCACGACAATGCGCCCTTCGCTACGCTGCTCATCGACGAGTGATAGTGATCGTCCGAAACGCTCATTGATATCAAGTGTCAGATCAAAGCCGCCTTCTTCTGCATTGATGCGCGTAAATGACTTGACGGTCTTGTCGGCGTTCAGATAGAGAATATAGCCAACGCCATCGTCATGCTGATTCGCGCTGGTAATCAGGTCGGGCACCCCATCTGCGTTCAAGTCCCCGGGGGCAATCATGGCGTGGCCGAAATGTCCCCCGGTGGTGCCGTTGACGTTAGCCGCTATGGGGATGGTTTCGTTAAAGCCTGCCAGCCCCGGCGCTACTTTGCGTTTGTCCACGACCTGATGGGTATCTGTGTGCAGAGAGAGAATCCAGACAGCACCCAGCCCGTTCTCTGATTCAAAGGCACCCACGGCCAACTCTTGAGTACCGTTGTTGTCAAGGTCTCCCAGCAGCGCCGACTCACGACCGCCGAAACTGTCTTCGGCACTCAAGCCAGTACCAAAGCCACTCAGTCCCTCTCCAATGGTGACGATGTTGTCGCGTAGCAGTTCTGATGTCTGATCAAAAAAGAGCAGATGGATCTGCCCACCACCCGTCGCATTGGGCTCTGCTGCAACAAGGTCCACTCTTCCATCGTCGTTGAGATCTCCTACCGCGCTGAGGCCCTGGCCAACCACTCTTGTGTTCCTGACCATGGATTTGACAGTGCCATCCCTGTCAAGATGCAGAATATAGATGACGGGAACCGGTGCGGCTGGTGCAGAGACGGCTACATCGGGAATGGTGTCACCGTTATAGTCGCCGATGCCCGCAACGCCGTAACCGAAAAAACTGCCGGCAACCAGTTCATCCGTAAAATTGCCTTGCAAAGCCGATATTTTCTGATGTGAACCGACACTGCCATCGGCGGCCATGAACAAGATGTAAGCAGCACCGGCATCGGTAGCGCCATCGTCGTCTGATCGAGCACCCACAATCAGATCAGCGATGCCATCGCCGTTGATATCACCGGCAGCATCATGATCACGCGCAAAACGATCACCACTGTCCAGCTCAGCCGTGAAGCCTCCTTCGTTGTGAGATATTCGTGAAAAAGCCGATGGTTCGAATACCCGGACGGATGTCTCGCCAGGTGTTGAGGGGGTTGCATTGACCGAGTCAATCTCATCAGTCGTGTCACTGCTACTGCAAGCTTGTAAACTCAACGCTATCAGGATTGCAAGAAACGACGCACGCTGACACTGATAAAGAGTCAACGTGCTGCGATAGTC
>CALLPU010000062.1 GCA_938016235.1 uncultured Granulosicoccus sp.
CGTGGCACGAATCGCGTTTTTTAGAGTTCTTTGTCGTATCACAATAAAGTCCTGATGCAACCGGGAAAGCTTGCTCCTCTTGTATATAGCAGCTTTGGCCGTTTTTACAGGCCTGAACCACGAATTTACAAGCCTGCACCAAAAGCCGACCCGAATTAACACGCCTACTAGCGTCCGCCAGACAGGCTGTGTTTAGTGAAGTCTGGAGTGCCCACAGGGGCACTCCATCCAACCGCGGGAATGTTACTGGATAATACGACTCCCTGCCTTAACCTTTAGCAGGTGTAATGCACAATTCAGTCGGCCTGACGACGTAAAAATGCTGGAATATCAAGGTATTCCACATCGTGACCACCATTCCCAGCACCTGTTCCCTGGGCAACACCCCGAGCAGTCTTGCGGATCACTGTGGGTTTATCGTAATCCGTGTAAGGGGACGGAGTTCGCGACCCAGGCTGCATGCCGCCTGCTCCGCCACCATGCTGGCTGTACGGCGAACCACCACCGGCTCCAGCGACGGCGCGAGTCTGAACAGCCTGCTGCACCGAGCGCAGTTGCTGTGCCTGCTGCTGATGACCCAGACCGGTAGCCACGACAGTAACGCGCAACTCGCCTTCCAGAGCCTCGTCAATAGCGGTACCTACCACGACGGTGGCATCGTCGGCAGCGAACGAACGTACCACGTTGCCCACTTCCTCGAACTCACCGATCGCCATATCCAGGCCGGCAGTGATATTCACCAGAATGCCTCGCGCACCGGCCAGGTCAATGTCTTCCAGCAACGGGCTGGAAATAGCCATTTCAGCAGCTTCGGTTGCCCGCTCGTCGCCTCGACCTACGCCAGAACCCATCATGGCCAGACCCATCTCGCTCATCACTGTACGAACGTCGGCAAAGTCAACGTTGATCAGACCAGGGTTGGTGATCAACTCGGCTATACCTTGCACTGCACCGCGCAGCACATCGTTGGCAGCCCGGAACGCATCCAGCAAGCTGATGTTCTTGCCCAGTACAGACAAGAGCTTTTCGTTGGGGATCGTGATCAGTGAGTCAACGTGACCTCGAAGCTCCTCGATTCCTGCCTCAGCAGTACGCATGCGCTTGTTGCCTTCAAATGGAAACGGCTTGGTCACAACGGCGACGGTCAGCACACCCATTTCACGAGCGATCTGCGCAACAACGGGAATAGCGCCAGTACCTGTACCACCGCCCATACCGGCTGTGATGAACAGCATGTCTGTACCTTCGATCAGATCCTGAATACGATCACGATCTTCCATGGCAGCCTGTCGGCCAATTTCAGGATTGGCTCCAGCACCGAGCCCCTTGGTAATGCTCTGGCCAATGTGCAACACCGTCTGGGCATGCATGCCCTTGAGTGCCTGAGCATCGGTGTTGGCACAAATGAAGTCCACACCTTCAATACCGGACTGCACCATGTGCTGCACGGCATTACTGCCACCGCCTCCAACACCGACCAGTTTGATAACGGGTGAATCATTGATTGAGTCAACGAGTTCGAACATGTTTTGTTTCTCCTAATCTAGTTTTATCAGTCGTACGTTCTCTTTGCGATCAGTGTCTTGTGCACTGTTGTCGCTCCCGGGTTTCACTACAAACACTTGAACATCATTAAAAATTTCGTCGAATCCACTCAGTCATCAGTTTCAACAAGCCCTTCTTTGAGCGTGTATCAACAGGTTCACTGCGAGGATTCTTTCGACTTCTCTGCCCATAAAGCAGCAGTCCAACACCTGTTGCATGAATCGGATTCCGAGCCATATCGGAGAGTCCGTTGACATGCTGGGGTACACCCAATCTCACTGGCATGTGAAAAATCTCTTCAGCCAGCTCCACAACGCCTTCCATCTTTGATGTACCACCGGTCAGAACCACTCCGGCTGCACAGGCGTCTTCAAATCCGCTGCGTCTCAGTTCTCCCTGAACCAATCCAAGCAGCTCCTCATAACGCGGCTCTACAACTTCCGCCAGAGTCTGTCTAGCCAGGCGCCGCGCATTGCGATCTCCTACGCCTGGCACTTCAATCATGTCGTCGGGGCTTGCAAGCTGGCGCAAGGCACACGCGTACTTGACTTTGATTTCTTCGGCAAACTGGGTGGGGGTTCGAAACGCCACGGCGATATCGTTGGTGACCTGATCACCCGCAATGGGAATGACCGCAGTGTGTCGAATGGCACCCTCGGTAAACACAGCGATATCGGTTGTGCCTCCCCCCATGTCTACCAGAAGAACACCCAGATCTCTTTCATCATCCGTCAGTACCGAATGACTGGATGCCAACTGCTCCAGAATCACGTCTTCCACCTCGAGGTTACAGCGCTGGATACACTTTGCGATGTTCTGTGCAGCGCTGATGGAACCTGTTACGAGGTGCACTTTTGCTTCAAGCCTGACGCCTGACATACCCACAGGTTGGTGAATACCGTCCTGGCTATCTATAATAAATTCCTGTGGCAGCACATGCAGGATGCGCTGGTCTGCAGGAATGGCCACAGCCTTGGCTGCATCAACCACACGGTCCACATCATCCTGTTCTACTTCAGCGTTCTTGATCGCCACTATCCCGTGCGAATTCAGGCTCTTGATATGCGAACCGGCGATACCGGCAAACACGGACCGTATCTGCACATCAGCCATTCTCTCCGCTTCTTCCACAGCCTTGCCGATAGCATGCACCGTGGCATCAATGTCGATGACAACGCCCTTTTTCAAACCTTGTGACGGATGGGTTCCCAAAGCAACAAGATCAAGGTTGCCATCGTCATCCATCTCGGCAACCAAGGCGACAATCTTGGACGTACCAATGTCCAGCCCAACAACCATCTGCTTATCAGTTGTAGCAACCATTACGATCCCTTTCTCATTGCGCTGCCTCTCTTGCGAACGGCGAGGAATTACCAGACAGAGCGCGCGTCAACATCTCAGCCGATTCACCGCCCAGTGCAAAGCCGTTGCTGTAACGCATGTCAAAAACTGCGGGGCCATGCATTGCATCAGAACCGCTGCGATCACGGCTACTCAACTGCTTCAGCAATCGTTCATACACATCAAGAAACCGGCTCATGCGCAGCTCTCGTTCCGCCAGCCCAAGCCGGACACTTGCCTGACTGGACAGCTCCAGAGTCTGCGATAGACGATCATCTTCTCGCAGCTCATTCAGCGTGACGCCCAGCCGCGCCAAACGGCGCTCGTAGTCTCTGAAACTGTCAAGCAAAGCAGAGTGACGGCCGGCAGCGCCCGTCAACTGAGGTAACGTTGAAAACACTTCCCGCCATTGCATATAACGGGGGTTATCCGTCTGTAATTGGGGTGGCACGAACAACTCAAGTCGTTTGCTGATCAAACTGTCGTCGTTCCAGCGTGCCGCCGGCTCATGCTCTTCCACATGCACCTCAATGCGTGCAGGCCAGACACGGCTGACCCGCGCATGGGCAACCCATGGCAAGGCTTCCACGGACGCCCGGATATCCGCAATATCCAGCCCGTAGAATCCCTGACCGGTGTGCTGTTCAACAGCCTGGATCAGCGCCTGCCGATCCTCGTAATCGACCGTTCCAAGAACATCCACGTTGTCAACAGCAAACCTCACTGGATCCTTGGCCAGCTGTGTGGCGGCCACACCAGCTGCCAGCAAAGCACACAAACCCAGTACACCCACACTCCAACGAGTGGATGCGGATACACGGGATCGCGCCAGCGGTAATACTGGCCCGCTCCCCAGCAGCTGATCGGCAGTCCGACTCATGCCGCCATCTCCTGTGCACTCAAGGTGTCACTGAGAATCTGCAGGCAGATCGTTTCAAAATCGACTCCCGCCTGTTTTGCAGCAATAGGCACGAGGCTGTGACTGGTCATGCCCGGAGCGGTATTACATTCAATGAAGTTAGGCGTACCCGAGCCGTCGAGCATGAAATCAACACGCGCCCAGGTCCGGCAGCCCAAGGCACCAAAGACCTTGATCGCCATGTCCTGAATGCTGCGCTGAGTATTGGCAGGCAAGTCAACCGGGCACTGGTACTGCGTATCGTCCGAGAAGTACTTCGCCTGATAATCATAAAAGCCACTGGCTGGAATCATGCTGACCAATGGCAACACGGTGCTGCCAATGACGGTGGCCGCAATCTCCAGTCCAGCCATGCGCTGCTCGACCAGTACCGGTCCGTAGCGACGCGCCTCGTGAAAGGCAGACTCCAGCTGGGTATCGTCATCGACCATCCCAACTCCAATACTGGAACCTTCCAGGGTTGGCTTGACGACAATCGGGTAGCCAATACCAGCAGCGGCCGCTCGCGCATCACCCAGGGTATAAACCAGCCTGGCCGTTGGCGTAGTCACGTCTGCCAGCGACACCAGATTCTTCGAGCGCCACTTGTCCATACACAAAGCCGAACCGAGCACACCGGTTCCGGTATAAGGAATACCCGCAAGCTCCAGCGCCCCCTGCAACGTACCGTCCTCACCCCCACGACCATGAAGGATCAGGAACGCTCGATCAAATCCGCCGTCAGTCAACACATTGGCAATATCACGCCCAGCATCCACGGCATGAGCGTCAACTCCGGCAGACGTTAACGAATCAAACACCTGCTGACCGCTCATCAACGAGACTTCGCGTTCAGCAGACCAGCCACCCATCACCACAGCCACCTTGCCAAAGCGTTCCGGATTGAAGGTGCGCATGTCAAACAGAGACTCAGCCATGCTGCTTCTCCCCATCTGTAACGGGCGCTCTACCGGAAAAGTACTCAGGTAGCGTTAATGCAAGCCCGCCGACATTCCCGGCGCCCAGCGTCAGCACGATATCGCCGTCTTCCATGACACGTTGCAGGGCCGCAGGCGAGTCGTTAATGTCCTCGACAAAAATGGGTTCAACCGCTCCGCGATTTCGAATCGCTCTGGCCAGCGCACGACCATCAGCGCCCGTGATGTGCTCTTCACCCGCCGCATACACTTCTGTGAGCAGCAGCACATCGGTCAGTGAAAGCGCTTCGGCAAAATCTTCAAACAGGTCACGCGTTCGGGTGTATCGATGCGGTTGAAAGATCACCACCATCCGGCGATCAGGCCAACCACCACGTATGGCTTTCAGGGTTGCGGTAACTTCAGTGGGATGGTGTCCATAATCATCCAGCAGCTCGGCGGTACCCCCGTCGAAATGCAGCAGCCCGTGCGATTGTGCACGGCGACCGATACCCGCGAATCGGGATAGTGCTCGCTTGCTGGACTTGACCGGAACACCCAGCTCCAGCGCAACGGTGATGGCAGCCAGCGCATTCAACACATTGTGTCGACCCGGAAGATTCAGGGCGATGTCACGTATCTCACTGCTGACGTCGCCTCCATCGTCCACACGCACATCGAAATACATGCGCAAGCCTTCCTGGCGAACGTTCAACGCGCGCACATCCGCTGATTCATCGAATCCATAGGTTCGTACCGGTCGACCCACCCGGGGCAGCACATCACGAATGTGCTCGTCATCTATGCACACGATGGCAAGGCCATAGAACGGCAGGTGCATGAGAAAATCAACGAACGTCTGCTTGAGCTTCTCAAAGTCGCCGTCATAGGTAGACAGATGATCAGCATCGATATTGGTGACAATGGACATCACCGGCTGCAGATACAGAAACGACGCATCACTTTCATCCGCCTCTGCCACCAACCACTCGGATTGACCCAGATAAGCATTGGTGGAGGAGCTGTTCAGGCGCCCACCTATGACATAGGTTGGGTCCATACCGCCTTCGGTCAGCACACTGGCTACCAGGCTGGTGGTGGTGGTCTTGCCGTGCGTACCCGCTACTGCAATACCCTGCTGAAAACGCATCAGCTCGGCGAGCATTTCCGCACGGCGCACCACCGGCAAACGCAGCTCCCGCGCTCGAACCAGTTCCGGGTTATCGTCGGGAACGGCAGTTGATATCACTACAACATCCGCATCTTCCACGTGCGCTTCGGCATGGCCCTTCATGACAACAACGCCAAGCCCCTGAAGGCGCTGTGTCAACGCGTTGCTGCCCAGATCTGATCCGCTGACACGAAAGCCCAGGTGATGCATGACTTCGGCAATGCCGCCCATGCCAACACCACCAATGCCAATAAAATGCATGGCGCGGACGCGTCGCATCTGACTCTTCACAACAGGTGCTATATCAACAACCATCAGCGAGCCACCTCCAGCAATGCGTCAGCCACTGCTTCAGCTGCGCGAGGCATGAAACAGCCGCGAGCCGCATCACTCATTGTCACCAGCTGCGCACGGTCAGCAATCAGCTTCTCGAGCGTCTGGCACAAGGAGTCGGCGTTGAAATCGGACTGCTTCATGAGGATAGCTGCACCTGCCTGAGACAACTGCTGCGCATTGCGCGTCTGATGATCATCAACGGCATGGGGAAACGGCACCAGAATGCTCGGCGACCCGGATGCACTGAGCTCAGTCACGGTCATGGCACCGCTTCGGCATATGATCAGATCAGCCTTACGATAAGCGGCAGCCATATCATCAATAAAGTCGGCCACTGTCCATGTGGCGTCGGTGGCTGCCTGGTAGCGTTGCTTGACTGCATCGCTATCCTGCATGCCAGCCTGATGATGAATCTCCACCGACGCCGACAGTTGAGCAATGGCTTGCGGCACCACTTCATTGAGTACTCGCGCCCCTCGACTGCCACCCACCACAAGCAAACGCAGCGGTCGGTTGGTTTCTCGCAAGGAAGGCTTCGCATCGCTGACCATGCTGGCGATGTCATCGCTGACCGGATTCCCAACCACCTGCTCACGCACGCCCGCGTTGCCAAACGCACCTGGCCAGGCTGCAAACACGCGACTCGCCCTGCCACTTAACCAGCGATTGGTCATGCCGGCCACGGCATTCTGTTCGTGCAGCACCAAAGGCGTACGCAGGCACAACGCCGCTATGCCGACAGGTCCGGACACGAACCCACCCATGCCCAGGACCGCCTGGGGTTGCAGACGCCTGACGAGCCGCAGACTTTGCCAGCACGAACGCAAAAGCTTTAACGGCCCGATCAGGGTTTGCAACAGTGTCTTGCCACGCAGTCCCGCCACGGAGATCCAGTGAATGTCGATTCCTTTGGCCGGTACCAGGCGCGCTTCAAGACCACTACGTGTACCCAGCCAGATCACCGGCACATCGCGACGCTGTAACTGCGCAGCAACCGCCAGCGCAGGAATAACGTGACCGCCTGTGCCCCCGGCAGCAATGACAACAGGCCTGATCATCGCGGCCCCCCGGTCACTTCCGACTCGCGTGAGTGCAACGCCAGATAGCTGTTCTGCCGCAGCTCCCACTCGATCCGTAATAACAGACTGAATGTGATGGCAAAGACAACCGCGCTGCTGCCGCCGTAACTCATCAAGGGCAGCGTAATGCCGTTGGTGGGTAGCAGGCCGAGATTGACACCCATATTGATGAATGACTGTAGGCCGATCCACGATCCAATACCCAGCGCCAGAAAACCTGCAAAGCGATTGCCCTGCTCATCGGCGATTCTGGCCAACCAGAAACATCGCCACACGATAAAGCCATACAACAGAACCAGACCCACCACACCCACCAGTCCCAACTCCTCACACAGGATGGCAAACAGAAAATCGGTATGAGCCTCAGGTAGATAGTGCAATTTCTGCACGCTGTTGCCGAAGCCAACACCCGTCAGTCCGCCACTACCGACCGCAATCAGAGATTGCGATAGCTGGAAACCGGAGTCGTACGCGTCTTCGAAGGGCTTGAGAAAACTGATGAAACGTTCCAGTCGATACGGTGATGTCCATATCAGAGCGGTACCGACAACACCCAGTACCGACACGATGCCGAGAAACTGGACGAACCGCACGCCGGCCACAAGAATCATGATGACTGACGTCGTGACGATGACCACTGCCGCACCAAAATCAGGCTCCAGCAGCAGTAGCGCACCGGCAGTGCAGATCAGCATCAGTGGTCGGAAAAAACCACCAAATGTAGTTTGCACAAGGTATCCCCGCCTCACGAGGTAACCGGCCAGATAAACGATGGCAAACAGTTTGACGGTTTCAGACACCTGAATCGTAAACAACCCCAAATCGATCCAGCGACGACTGCCGTTCACTTCCTTGCCGATGCCGGGTATCAACACCAGCACCAGGCATATCAGAGAGGCAATGATCAGGTGCGGTCCGTACTTCTCCCATACAGACAACGGTACGCGATAGGTCAGCACGCCCAAGGCACAGCCAATCGCCAGAAAGAACAGCTGCCGACTAAGAAAGAAGAACGGCGTACCGTAGTCTTTCTCTGCAACGGCGATTGAGGCGGAGCCGATCATGGCTGCACCGAAAAGCGCGAGTGCAATGATAGCGATGAGCAAGGCGTGATCAGAAAATCGAACGACGGAGGCTGTACTGCCCTCCTGATGCGTTGGTACTGGCATGCGACCGGTCGCCACTCGTGATGTCAATGTGCTCATGCTGCCAGCACCTCTTGAACCGCCGATGCAAACTGCTCACCCCGGTCTTCGAAATTCCTGAACATATCGAAGCTGGAACACGCGGGTGACAACAGCACTACATCACCAGGGTCAGCCTGCTGCTCACATATTTGCACCGCTTCGTGCATGCCGTCTGCCATGACAATCTGCGTAGCACCCGCCAACTGCGCTCTGATCTGTTCACGATCCTGACCAATCAGCACGAGCAGCCGAACACAACGGCGCACAACGTCCTGCAAGGGTGAGAAATCTGCGCCTTTGGCGAGTCCACCCGCTATCAGCAACACGGGCCCGGGCATGGCACTAACCGCTTTGCTGCAAGCATCGACGTTGGTACCCTTGGAATCGTTGTACCAGCGAACTCCAGCGTGCTCGCCCAGATATTCGGTACGATGACGCAAACCGACGAAGCTGATCATGCCCTCCTTCAATGCGGTAAACGGCACAGCCAACGCTTCGATCAATGCCAGCACAGCCAGTGCATTAGCTGCATTGTGTTCACCGGGAACTGCCAGCTCTGACTGATCGAGCAAGGCAAACTTGTCATCACATAACCACGGCTTGCCGTCTTTGAGAACCCGGTGCCACCGGCTCTCGGATATCGACTCGAGCGATAACGTAAAACGCTCTTCGACGCCATCACCCACATCAGAATCTGCATCAGGCCAGGTACGAGGGTCGTCCTGATTGACAACACGGTACTGCGCGTTGGTAAACACAGTACGTTTGACCGCGGCATAGTGATCGATGTCGTCATAACGATCAAGATGGTCATCGCTGACATTCAAGACCGTGGCAGCAAGTGGCTTCAATGACTGCGTGGACTCCAGCTGATAGCTGGATAGTTCAAGGACATAGACATCAGCATCACCGAGCAGACTGTCAAGTGCTGGCTGGCCGATGTTGCCACAGGCAACTGCCTTGATGCCTGCCGTTTGCAAGGCGTGTGCAATCCAGGAAACCACAGTGCTCTTTCCGTTGGAGCCGGTGACGGCAATAACCGGCACCTCAACACTGTGTGCAAACAATTCTATGTCGCCAATGACCGCCACACCGGCAGTAATCGCCTCGGCTACCGCCGGGTGAGAACGCGGTACACCCGGGCTCAACACCAGCACGTCATAGCGTTGAAACGTTGTGGCGTCGAAGGTTGAGTGCACAGTACAACCCAGATTTTCAGCCCGTTCTGCAGCAACGTGTTGGTCGCACTCATCAGCGACATCGAAAGCCACTTGGTGTCGTTGCAGGTAGCGCACAACTGACGCTCCGGTAACACCAAAACCGACGATCAATACACGCTGGGTTGTCAGAATACGCGGGTGCATCAGCGGATCTTCAGGGTGGACAAACCCACCAGCACGAGAATGACCGTTATGATCCAGAAGCGCACGATGATGCGCGGCTCAGGCCAGCCTTTCAGTTCAAAGTGATGATGAATGGGAGCCATGCGAAAAATGCGTTTACCCGTCATCTTGAATGAGGCCACCTGCAAGATCACCGATACCGCCTCAAGCACGAATATGCCGCCCATGATGAACAGCACGAGCTCCTGTCGCACCATGATGGCAACGGCACCGAGTGACGCGCCGATGCTTAGCGCACCGACATCACCCATGAAAACCTGAGCAGGATAGGTGTTGAACCACAGAAAGCCAAGCCCGGCCCCCACCAGAGCACTGCAAAAGACGGTCAGCTCACCGGATCCCTTGATGTTGGGAATACCCAGATAGCCAGCGAAAATGGCGTGACCTGCCAGGTAGGCGATCAGGCCCAGACCGGCAGCCACCATGACCGATGGCAGGATAGCCAGACCATCCAGCCCGTCTGTGAGATTGACCGCATTGCTGCTGCCCACTATCACGAGAAAGGCAAACGGGATGAACACCCAGCCCAGATAAATGCCCGCATCCTTGAAGAAGGGCACAATCAGTTCCACTTCTGCGCGCTCTGTAGCCGTAAAAAACAAAGCCAGGACGGCGCAGCCGGCAACCAGTGTCTGCCAGATCAGCTTCTCACGAGCGGTTAAGCCCACGGAGTTGGATAGCACTACCTTGCGATAATCATCCACCCACCCGATAGCCCCGAAACCAACGCAGACGAACAGAATTATCCAGACTTGTCGTACCGCAAGATCCGACCAGAGCAGCGTGCTGATCGCAACGGCAACGATGATCATGGCACCGCCCATCGTGGGCGTACCCGCCTTGACCAGATGAGATTGAGGGCCATCGCTGCGGATGGATTGACCAATCTTTGCCGCCGTCAACCAGCGAATGAGCGTGGGCCCAAGAACCAGACAGATCACCAGCGCAGTCAATGCCGAAAAAATTGCGCGCAGCGTTATATAACGCACAACGTCGAAACCCGGATCGATACCGGCTAACCATTCTCCAATCAGCAGCATCATGAACGCTGCTCCGGCACCGACAGGCGACGTGCACTGGCAACCGGCATCAACGCCTTCACGACACGCTCCATCCGGGCGCTGCGTGATCCCTTGACCAGCACCGTCACCCCTTCACCCAGGTACTGTTTCAAATCCGTGACCAGCGACTCCTGATCGACATGATGTGCGCCTTCACTGATGGGTGCGTTGCTGCGCGGGTTCACTTTCACGCGTCGATCAGTGGTTTGTGAAGCCACGCCAGTACCAGCGAGTGATACCGGTGCTGTGCTGTTGCTGTCTGCCGTTTGCCGAGTTGCATCTCCACCGGCTCTGGCAAACGCCTTGTAGGAATGCGACGCCAGAGCGCCTGTGGTCCATATGCCATCCACACCCTGCTGTCTGGCATACGCACCAACGCGTGCGTGCAGACTCTCTTCGTCAGCGCCCAGCTCCGCCATATCACCCAGCACCAGATAGCGAACACCGTCATAGCGGGCCAGCACGTTCACAGCCTGTTCGGCTGAATCCGGATTGGCGTTGTAGCTGTCGTCTATGAGCGTCGAGCCATTGATACCCGGTTTCTTTTCCAGTCGCCCGGGTACCGAACGCACGCTCTCCAGACCCCGCACGATGTTGACGGGCTGTACATCCAGACACTGCACCGCGGCCACTGCTGCCAGCGCGTTCATGCCATTGTGATCGCCCGTTAGAGGAAATCGGGGCGACAGGGTTTTTCCCAGTGTGTGAATGTTTAATCCAGCGCCGGGCACGCCCTGCACATCGGCCCCCGGTGTCAAACCAAATTCACGCGTATTGCAATGCGAAGCGGCCTTGCGCATGTAGTCTGCAAAAGCGTCGTCGGCGTTGATTACGGCATAGCCTTGTGAAGTCAGCCCGCCATAGATCTCAGACTTGGCTTTGGCAATACCTTCGACACTGCCGAAGCCCTCAAGATGCGCCTTGCCAATATTGTTGATGAGCGCAACATCCGGCTGAGCAATCTGTACAAGCCGTGCAATTTCACCGGCATGATTTGCCCCCATTTCTATAACGGCATACAGGTGAGCCGACCGCATGTTCAACAGCGTCAGCGGTACGCCAATCTCGTTATTCAGGTTGCCCTGCGTCGATAATACTGGCCCAAGTTGCCGCAGAATCGCCGTGACGATTTCCTTGACGGTTGTCTTGCCGTTACTACCGGTAATGGCAATTGTGGGTATTCCAAAACGCTGTGCCCATAGCCTGCCCAGTTGCCCCAGGGCAATCACTGTGTCGTCAACTCTCAAGCTGGGCAGCGTTGACTCAACAGGCTCATGCACCAGTAAAGCGGCAGCACCTGCGGACTCTGCAGCACCGACGAATTCGTGTCCATTAAAACGCTCACCGGCTATCGCAACGTACAGATCACCCGGCTGCAGTGTTCGGGTATCGATACTGACACCGGTAAACTCGGTATCTGCGCCAGCCAGACCCGCTTGCAACGCCACTTCACACTCACTCAAGGACAGGCGCAGGCTCATGATGCCCGCTCCAACGCTGAAAGCGCGTGCTCTCGATCACTGAAAGGCAGGCGCTGGGTACCGACAATCTGATACTCCTCATGCCCTTTGCCAGCGATGAGCACCAGATCACCGGGTTGAGCCGATGACACCGCGTGTTCTATCGCAGCAGCGCGATCCGCAATGACCGTGACAGCTGACGGGTTTTCAAACCCCAGCAGCGCCTGCTCGATGATGCTTTGCGACGATTCCGTCCG
>CALLPU010000063.1 GCA_938016235.1 uncultured Granulosicoccus sp.
GCATGACCATCGGTGCGCGGCTCATGCTCTCAACTCCGCCTGCGATGATCAGGTCGGCATCGCCGGTTTGAATGTTCCGCGCAGCGATGCCAACCGCATCAAGACCCGACGCGCAAAGGCGATTGACAGTCACACCTCCAACACTCTGATCAAATCCTGCCAGCAACACTGACATACGCGCCACGTTGCGATTGTCTTCCCCGGCTTGATTGGCACAACCAATGATGACGTCATCGATGGCACGCGTATCAAAATTGGGGATGGACGACGCAACAGCACGTAACGATAGGGCCAGTAAATCATCGGGACGCATGGACGACAGTGCACCGGCGTATCGGCCTATGGGTGTTCTAAAGCCCTCACACAGGTAGGCGCTTGTCATGCGAGACGGTCCGGACAATGAAGTGTCTGATGACTGTTGCATAAACCGACCGGGTAGTCAATTATACGCAACAACACCATTAAAGACGGTTCCCATGGCATTGATACACGTACACAGTTTCGCCTGTGGAGACTGGGTAGCGCCAGCGAGCACATCGCAGCCAATTCATTGCGCCGTGGACGGGCAAGAGGTTGCCGTGTGTGGATCAGACCACGTCCCTTTTCAGGACATGATCAGTTATGCGAAAAACACAGGCGGCCCCGCCCTGCGCACCTTGAGCTTCCATGATCGATCCAGAATGCTAAAGGCACTCGCACTGCATCTGCGTGAACATCGCCAGGCACTCCACGAACTCTCGATGCATACCGGTGCTACCGCATCCGATAGCCGAGTGGATGTGGATGGGGGCATAGGCACGCTATTGGTCACAGCGTCCAAAGGGCGCCGTGAGATGCCCGATGAAACGATGTACCTCGACGGCGACATCGAGCAGCTTTCCCGCAACGGTAGTTTTCTGGGCCAGCATGTTTGCACGTCGTTGCAAGGTGTAGCCGTGTTGATCAACGCTTATAACTTCCCGGTCTGGGGCATGCTCGAAAAGCTCGGTTCGTGCCTGCTGGCAGGCGTACCGGCCATCATCAAGCCTGCCACCGCTACCGGGTATGTGGCTGAGGCTGCGTTCAGGGTGCTGCTGGAAAGTCAGCTACTCCCGGCGGGTGCAATACAACTGGTATCGGGTAGAACGGGCGACTTGCTCGACCATCTTGACGATCAGGACGTGATCAGCTTTACCGGCTCCGCCAGCACAGCGGCTGCCTTGAAATCAAAGCCGGTCGTACAACGCAATGCCGTTCGCTTCATGAGTGAGCAAGATAGCCTGAACGGATCCGTGCTGGGCGCAGACGCTGTTCCCGGCACGCCGGAATTTGATCTTTTCATCAAGGAAGCCGTTCAGGAAATCACGACCAAGGCCGGGCAGAAATGCACGGCCATTCGACGTATCCTGGCGCCCGAGAATCAGGTTGAAGCGGTACTGAAACACGTGAGTGACGCGTTGAGCCAAGTTGTCGTTGGGCACCCGGCACTGGCGCAATCGCAAATGGGACCGCTGGTCTCCCTGGCGCAACGTCAAGATGTTCTGAACACCGTGAACACCCTGATGAACGATTGTGAACGCGTGATTGGCGACCCGGACACACTGAGCGTGCATGGTGCTGATGCTATCAAAGGGGCATTTATGCCCCCCACGTTATTGCTCTGTCGTGAACCGGATACCGCGCAGCATGTGCATGAAATTGAAGCGTTCGGCCCGGTGTGTACGGTTATGCCGTATCGCGATACAGCGCATGCCATTGCGTTACTGAATCGAGCCAGGGGTTCGCTGGTTGCGTCTGTCATTACGCACAACTCAGACACTGCAAGGGAATTTGTACTCGGCTCAGGCGCTTTCCACGGGCGCTTGTATTTCAACGACCGGGATTCCATGGCAGAGAGTACCGGGCACGGCTCACCGTTGCCACATCTGATACACGGTGGCCCGGGGCGAGCTGGCGGCAGCGAGGAACTGGGCGGCGTCAGGGGTATACTCAGCTACATGCAACGCACAGCGATACAGGGCAGCCCGGAAACGCTGAGCCGCATCTGCCATCAATGGGTACCCGGCGCTCGCGAAATACAAACCACTGCACACCCGTTTACAAAGAGCTTTCACGAGCTCCAATTGGGTGAAGTACTGACGACCGCATATCGCACCGTCACGCTGGAGGATATCGAACTCTTTGCGCAATTCACCGGCGATAACTTCTATGCCCACATGGATGAATCTGCGGCAAAAGCCAACCCGTTTTTCCCGGGGCGAGTGGCACACGGTTACCTGTTGATCAGCTTTGCAGCGGGGTTGTTCGTGCATCCGGATCCGGGTCCGGTTCTGGCAAACACGGGGTTGAACGCACTGTCGTTCCAGCGCCCTGTGTCGCCGGGTGATTCGATTCAGGCGCGCATCATCGTCAAACGTAAAACCGCAAGAACCGCCGACTACGGTGAGGTTCGATGGCATGTAGCCATCACCAACCAACACAGTGATACGGTTGCCGAATATGAATTACTGACCATGAACAGCTACTGACACTGCCTGGCATGAAACCGGAACTCTCCGCTCTGGAGCCACTACTCACTCGACTGCACGGCAATGGACGCTTGCGCGTGTGGTCTGTTGTTGTGACCATCTTCGGAGATCTGATACAACCCAGACAACAGCCCCTTTCAGTCAAGGAACTGCTGGCGCTTACAGGACCCATCGGCATAGAAGAAAATGCGCTTCGTACGGCTTTATCGCGGTTGGCAAAAGAGGGGTGGGTTGAACGGCACAAACAAGGACGCCTGGCCTTCTACGCACTGAGCGATACAGGGCGACAGACGTTTCTGGCCGCATCCGAACGCATTTATCATCACGCGTTTACGTCGGCGTCGCCGCACTGGTATCTGGCAAAATTCAACGGTGATCCTGAACCCGCCATTAATCGAAGCCGTGCCCTGAACCTGAGCCGACAGTGGCAACTGATCAACGAGGAAGACAGGCGTAGTGTGGATACCAACGATGCCATGATCGTCAAGGCTGAAGCGTTGAACGTGCCAGACTGGGCTATCGCGCAGATGGTGCCTCAAACCCTGACGGATCATTACCATCAATTGCTGTCTGATCTGGTCCACTTCAGAGATAACGACAAGGTCATTACATCCCTGTCGCCTGCCAGTGCCATGGCAGCGCGCATCCTGCTTGTGCATGCCTGGCGGCGGCTGGTGCTTCGTCATCCACTTATGCCCCAGCGGCTTCTGCCTGATGACTGGCCCGGCCTGTTGTGCCACAAATGCATCTGCTCCTGTTACCCGACTCTGGTGGCGCAGGCCGAACCCTGGTGGAGCGAACCCACGAACGAGGCGGGTCTTGCGCTATTGCGAAGCCGTTTCAACAGCCGCTGACATCTTACGAAATTTATTTGTAATTTCTTTTTTCGTAAGATATTCTCCAACTATCCAGTCAGGAGATCGCCATGTACTCCCAGGGTCTTAATGAAAGCAATCTTGCGAGCGCAGAAACGCCGGAATTTCTGGCTGAATTTCAGGCGCGCATCGACGCCGATGAAAAAATCGAACCCAATGACCCCATGCCACAGGCCTATCGACAGACCCTGATCAGGCAGATTGGACAGCATGCGCACTCCGAAATCGTCGGCATGCTGCCGGAGGCCAACTGGCTGACTCGCGCACCAACACTGCGCCGCAAAACCGCATTGCTGGCCAAGGTGCAAGATGAAGGGGGTCATGGTCTGTACCTGTATTCGGCTGCCGAGACGTTGGGAATCAGCCGCGAACAGATGACGGAAGAACTCCTCGCCGGCAAAGCCAAGTATTCATCGATCTTCAATTACCCCACCTTGTCCTGGGCGGATATGGGGGCGATTGGCTGGCTGGTGGACGGTGCGGCCATCATGAATCAGGTACCGCTGTGCCGATGCTCCTACGGGCCCTATGCCCGCGCCATGGTGCGTATCTGCAAGGAAGAAAGTTTCCACCAGCGCCAGGGATACGAGCTGATGATCTCGTTGTGCAATGGTACAACGGCTCAAAAAGACATGGCGCAGGACTCTCTCAACCGATGGTGGTGGCCCAGCCTGATGATGTTTGGACCTTCCGACAGTGACAGTTTGCATAGCGACCAGTCTCGCTTATGGAAGATCAAGCGATTTACCAACGATGAGCTACGTCAGAAGTTCGTGGATGCAACCGTGAAACAGGCACAACACCTGGGGCTTGAGATTCCCGACCCACAACTTGCCTGGAATGAAAACAAGAATGACGGGGCCGGTGGTTATGATTTTGGAGAGATCGACTGGGATGAATTCTGGCGGGTAGTGAAAGGCCACGGCCCACTCAACCGCGAACGGATTGCAGCACGCACTAAAGCGTGGGAAGAAGGTGCCTGGGTGCGTGAAGCCGCACTGGCGTATGCCGAGAAACAGAAGAGCGCAAACACCGACCCTAACAACCTGGCACAGAAAGTATCATGAGTACATCGAGTGTTACGCCCTTGTGGGAGGTGTTCATCCGCCCCAGGAACGGCCTGGCTCACCGCCACTGCGGTTCACTGCATGCCGCGGATGCACAGATGGCCCTGCAAGCGGCTCGCGATGTGTATACGCGTCGTGGTGAGGGCCAGTCTATCTGGGTGGTTCCGTCATCCAACATCGTCGCTTCTGATCCGTCAGCAAGCGCTGCGTTTTTTGACCCGGCAGATGACAAGATTTATCGGCATCCCACGTTTTATGACATACCCGATGATGTGGGCCACATGTGATGCAGAGTGCCGCACTGCCCACCGCTGAATCGGACGCGCGGTTCATACAACTTGTTCGTCTGGCGGATGATCATCTTATCCTGGGACATCGGCTGAGCGAATGGTGCGGTCACGCTCCCATGCTCGAAGAAGATCTGGCCATGCCCAACATTGCCCTGGACCTGCTGGGACAAGCGCGCGCGTTGTACTCACACGCCGGCATCATCGAGAACAAGGACCGAGATGAAGATGCGCTGGCGTATCGCAGGCTGGAACGGGAATACACGAACCTGTTGATGTGTGAGCGTCCCAACGGTGACTTTGCCCATACCATGCTACGCCAGCTGTTTTTTTCGGTATTCATGAAACACTACTGGCTCTCTGGCGAGAGCTCAAGCGATCCTGTTGTCGCAGCATTGGCTTCAAAAGCTCAGAAAGAGTCGGACTACCATGTGCGGCACTGTGCTCAATGGGTCATCAGGCTCGGTGACGGTACCGATGAAAGCGCGGCCAGGCTGGCCAAAGCCCTGCAGGCTCTAACGCCGTATCTCCACGAGCTTTTTGAATCAGACAGCGTCACGCAGACCAACGGGGATGTCGGGTTTCTACCCGAACCCTCCACGATGCAAACACGGTGGCGAGCTGACATCGATACCATTTTTGACTTGGCGAAACTCTGCCTGCCATCGGTTGAGAACTTGCTGACCCAAGGCAAATCCGGTGGGCGTCAGGGGTTGCACAGCGAGTCAATGGGATTTTTACTGGCTGAACTGCAGTTTCTGCAGCGAACTTATCCCAACATGCAATGGTAAGGAGCAGCGCATGAGCACTCACACCATCAAAAAAAACGCCTGCGTTGTGTCCATGGCTGAAACCCAGCACCGTCAGCGGGCCTGGGAGATCGCAGCGGCAGTACCCGATCCTGAGATTCCATCACTGACCATAGAGGATCTGGGTATTTTACGGCGCATTGAAATCACTTCAAACGGTGTGGTTGTCGCTCACATTAGCCCAACGTACTCTGCCTGCCCCGCCGTCATGGCCATCGAGGAAGCTGTGGAGCAGGCACTGACGGCTGCCGGATACCGCACAGAAATCAAGCGGGTGATCAGTCCGGCATGGACCACGGACTGGATAACCGATATGGGAAGAAAAAAGCTGAAAGACTATGGCATTGCGCCACCTGACAAAGCCTCACCAAGCGCCCGTGCATTGTTCAGTGACCCGGTGGTTGCCTGCCCTCGGTGCGATTCCACCCGCACGGAAAAAGTGTCTGAATTCGGATCCACTGCCTGCAAAGCTCACTACAAGTGCGAGGCTTGCAATGAGCCTTTCGATTATTTCAAATGCCTGTGACTGAATCCTGCCCACCATGAACACGCATGCCCCACGATTCAATGAGCTGGTTGTACACGAGGTGGTACAAGAAACACCCGACGCCGTCGTGGTCACTTTTTCCATACCGAACGCATTGAAAAAAGACTATGCGTTCGATCCAGGGCAATACGTAACATTGCGCGCCACGATTGATGGCGAAGATGTCAGACGGTCCTACTCCATCTGCTCCGCCGCGGGTGCTGAGAACCTGTCAGTGGGCATCAAGTCGTTGCCCGGTGGCGTATTTTCGAATTTTGCTCAACGTCTACAACGTGGGGATCGTCTGCCCGTCATGACTCCACAGGGCAGATTTACTGCACCACTCGGGGGTAAACACAACTACCTGATGCTGGCTGCGGGCTCTGGTATTACACCCATGATGTCCATCGCACAGTCTGTACTGGCAGAAGAGCTGGACAGTACGGTCACACTGTTCTATGCCAACAGAAACACGCAGAACATCATGTTCAGGCAAAGCATCAACGATCTGAAAGATCAGTACATGACGCGCTTTCTACTCACTCACGTGATGGATGAAGAATCGCAGGACGTAGAGCTGTTCAATGGGCGGCTGGATGCCGAAAAACTTGACAGCCTGCAAACGGCGGGTCTCATCCGCCCTGAAGCCTACGATGCCATTTACGTATGTGGCCCTGAACCGATGATCGTAACGGTATGCAATGCACTGGAACAACAAGGCGTAGACCCAGCGCTGATCAAGCGCGAACTGTTTACGGCATCTACACCGCCACCGGCAGCTGGACAGCGTAGAGACACGCTCTCGAAGGGCAATTCAGAATCCGTCGTGGCGGAAGTGGAGGTGCTGCTTGACGGTTCGTACCGAAGCTTCCCGATCAACAGCGAAGAGACCCTGATATCGGCTGCCGCAAGGTCCGGCTTTGAGATCCCCTACTCCTGTGCCAATGGTATGTGCGCTACCTGCCGATGCAAGCTGACCGGGGGCAGCGCTACAATGACACAGAATTTTTCACTGGACCCGTGGGAGATTGAAGAAGGGTATGTACTGGCTTGCCAGCTGCAACCTACGTCAGGCGTTATCAAACTGGATTTTGACGCTGTTTAGAAACGTGCGTGTCAAACCGGTACGCTGAGATCAAGCGTTGCTAACAGTCGTTCGCCACGTTCTTGCACTTGCATTATCGGAAAACCGGTACCCTCTGTTGTTCGAGCAATGGGCCGTGGCTGATTGTATGGCGATGTACCCATAACTCTCTGATTTACCTCTTCGGGTAAATTCGCCTGGGTGGTTAACAGGTTCACGCCAGCAACATGCGCCTTCATGTGAATATGGATAGGCACTCCATAATAGTACCCTGGGTATATCGTATTGAATTCAGCAATTCCATCGTCGTCAGTGATGAGTGCGCCGCGGCAAAAACGTGATGTTTCATCCGGTTTTATGTGGCCAAAGACTATTGCCTTCACCATAGGCGGCCTCTTGTCCGGATCGCTGCTGTAACCTGAATAGTGGCCCGTTGCATTGCATGACCAGATATCGA
>CALLPU010000064.1 GCA_938016235.1 uncultured Granulosicoccus sp.
GTTCGTCGGGCCATGTCGTTGGCTATTAACCGATATGAAATAAACCAGGTGTTGTACTACGGCCTGGCTCGGGAAAGTGCTGATACCGTGTTGCCCGAAAGTCCGCTGTTCAGGCCCGAATATGCTGCTGCCTGGACCGACTACGATCCGGAGCAGGCGAACCGGTTGCTGGATGAAGTGGGGCTTGATCAACGAGACGGCAGTGGCAGACGGTTGCTGCCGGATGGACGGCAAGCCAACATCACGATCGAATCTGCCGGAGAACAGACGCTGGAGACTGACGTACTGGAGTTGATCACCGATTATTTTCGCGATATCGGGATTGCCTTGTTTGTGCGTAGCTCGCAGCGTGATATTTTCCGTAGCCGGGTTACTGGCGGTGACGTACTGATGTCGGTCTGGCAAGGGCTCGACAATGGACTGGCCTCGGCAGACATGTCGCCTTCGCGTCTGGCCCCTACCAGTGATGATCAGCTGCACTGGCCGGTGTGGGGCTTGTATTATATGTCTGCCAACTCGCAGGGTAAACCTGCGACGATGCCGGAGGTGCAACAGCTCTCAAAATTGCTGAACGACTGGATGTTAACCACCACCACAGAGCAGCGGGCCGAGATCTGGCACAAGATGCTGGCCATTCATGCGGATCAGGTATTTTCGATAGGGACGGTCAACGGTGCTCTGCAACCCGTGGCAAGATCGTCGCGACTCAGGAATATACCTGACGAGGCGGTGATTGGTTTCGAACCCACCAGTTATCTCGGTGTTTACATGCCGGATACCTTCTGGCTGGAAGAGAAGGGTTAGTCATGCTGCGTTACATACTCTGGCGGGTCATTACCATGATCCCCACGTTGTTGATCATATCGGCACTGGTTTTCACTATCATCGAGTTGCCGCCTGGCGACTACTTTGAAAGTCATGTGTCCGAACTTCGTGCCATGGGCGAGACAGCCGATCTCGCCGAGATCGAGTTGCTGAAAGAGCGCTACGGTTTCGACAAGCCCATGGTTGTTCGCTATTTTCATTGGCTGGGGGGAATGCTGGTAGGAGATTTTGGCTATTCCTTCGAATACCGATTACCGGTCAACGAGGTCGTCGGTGATCGAATCTGGCTAACCATCGTGGTCTCAGTGGTCACGATCGCCTTTACCTGGTTAATCGCGTTCCCCATAGGCATCTACTCTGCAACACACCAGTACAGCTGGGGTGACTATGGTCTGACGTTTGTCGGCATGATCGGCATCGCCGTACCCAATTTCATTCTTGCGCTGGTCATGATGTATCTGGCGAACATCTGGTTTGGCACGTCCATTGGCCACCTGATGGATCTGAAATACCTGAACCAGCCCATGTCCTGGGAGAAGTTCAAGTCCATCCTGGAGCACTTGTGGATTCCGGTGCTGATCATCGGTACCGCCGGCACCGCTGCCATGGTGCGTCGGTTGCGGGCCAATCTTCTGGATGAGCTGAAGAAGCAATACGTTGTGACAGCGCGCTCAAAGGGGTTGCACCCAACGCGTGTGCTGCTTAAATATCCACTGCGCATGTCGCTGAATTTTTTCATCTCGGATATCGGCTCTATCCTGCCTGCTGTCATATCCGGTGCAGAAGTTACCGCCATTGTATTATCTCTGGAAACCACAGGGCCCATGCTGATCCAGGCCTTGCAAAGTCAGGATATGTATCTGGCTGGTTCATTTCTGATGTTTCTGGCGTTCCTGACTGTCATCGGGGTGCTCGTGTCAGACATCGCTCTGGCTATTCTTGATCCTCGTATTCGCTTTGGCGCGGGGCGGCATCAATGAGCTCACCGCTATCACGCCCGGGTGCACCGCTTGAACACTATGTGTCAGAGGCACCGTATGATCCCTACGATGTAGAGCGCGACAATGACATCGCAGGGCCGATGGCACACGCGTCTCAACTGAGGCTCATGTGGTGGTACTTCCGACAGCACCGGCTGGCGCTGGCGTCGGGGATCTTTCTCTTGCTGACGTACGGTTCCATCCTGTTCAGTGAGTTTCTGGCGCCCTACAATCTGCACACGCGTAACACCGACTTTATCTACGCACCGCCGGTCTCAGTCCATATTTTTCACGAAGGCCAACTGGTCGCACCGTTTGTGTACGGGCAGGAAATGTCACTGGACATGACCACGCTGCGGCGAAACTACACGGATGACACCAGCGATATTCAGACACTGCGCTATTTCTGTCGCGGTGATTCCTACCGCTTCTGGAATCTGTTTGAAACGGATGTGCACCTGGTTTGTCCGGCACAAGGAGGGCAGCTGTTTCTGCTGGGGACAGATCGATTAGGCCGAGATGTTCTGTCACGAACCATCTACGGTGCGCGGATCTCGCTGACCATCGGTATTCTGGGCGTCACCATGAGCTTTCTGCTGGGCATCGTGATTGGTGGTATTGCCGGTTATCGCGGTGGTATCTTCGACATGATCGTGCAGCGCATGACAGAAGTGCTGCAATCGATTCCCAGCATCCCACTGTGGATGGCGCTTGCCACGATCATCCCACTCACGTGGAGCCCATTGCTGGTGTACGTGGGCATCACGGTCATACTGGGGCTGATTGACTGGACGGGGTTGGCCCGTGCCGTGCGCTCGAAGCTGCTGTCCTTGAGAGAGGAGGACTATGTCGTGGCTGCACAACTGCTGGGTGCCAACAGCAGCCGGATTATTCGCCGCCATCTCATTCCAGGCTTCATGTCGCACCTGATTGCCAGCGCGACTTTGATTGTGCCAGGCATGATTCTCGGTGAGACTGCGCTGAGCTTTCTGGGAATAGGGCTGCGCCCACCCATTACCAGCTGGGGCATCCTGCTGACCGAGGCTCGCAGCATTAACATCATCGCCCTCTATCCCTGGCTGCTGTATCCCGTCGTTCCGGTTATTCTGGTGATACTGGCCTTCAATTTTCTCGGTGACGGTTTACGTGACGCCGCCGATCCCTACAAATGATACGCGTGTGTACCGCTGCGCCGCAGCTGCTGGTCAACGGCTGCTCATCTTTTTACAAACGTGCCTCACAGACACACAGGCGTGTTGAAACTTTAGTGCGTCCAGCGCTTCAAAGCGGGCGAGAACCCTCTATGCGGAAATTGACAGGTTGGGTAATGTGAGCCAATTGAACGGTGCACGAATTCTGATGTACAGCCACGACACGTTTGGCCTGGGTCATTTACGTCGTTGTCGCACAATTGCACACGCACTGGTTGAGCACTACAGCGGGCTGAGCATACTGATTATTTCCGGGTCCGCTATTGCCGGTGCTTTTGATTTCAGGGCGCGCGTGGATTTTGTCAAGATTCCCAGCGTGATCAAATTGCGTAACGGAGAGTACACCTCGCTCGAACAGCACATCGATATTGGCGATACCATTCGAATGAGAGAGTCGATCATCCGGCACACGGCTGAGTCGTTCAAGCCGGATATCTTCATTGTGGATAAAGAGCCGATGGGGCTGCAGGGTGAAATCACCGATACGCTCGGTTATCTGAAATCCATTAATACAACCTTGATTCTGGGCTTGCGTGATGTCATGGACTCTCCGCGTCTGCTCTCTGCAGAGTGGAAGCGCAAGGAGTTGGTGCCAAAGATTGATGAGCACTATGATCACATCTGGGTGTATGGACCGGAGAATTTCTATGATCCACTCAGTGGTCTGAACATTCCTGACAGCATTCGTGCACGTACCCGGTTCGTCGGCTTTCTCAAACGCCAGGCACTGCACAACGATTTGTCCGCACACAAACAGGACGGTGATTACATACTGGTGACCACGGGCGGTGGTGGCGACGGTGTGGCATTGATACGTGGTGTACTGGCGGCCTATGAGAATGAACCGGGTCTCGACCTGAAAACACTGGTTGTGCTGGGCCCTTACATGCCGGGCAAGGAGCGTAGCGAATTCGTTCAGCGGGGTGAGAGAATAGCCAGCATCGAAATCATCGATTTCGACTCGCGGATGGAAGAGCTTATATACAGTGCCAAAGCCGTTGTTTCCATGGGCGGCTACAACACGTTCTGCGAGATATTGTCATTTGACAAGCCGGCACTCATTATCCCCCGGACGACACCGCGCGAAGAGCAATTACTGCGCACGCAGCGCGCGGCCGAGTTGGGAATGGTTGATATGCTGCTACCGGAAGAAGCCGATGATCCCGTCAAGATGGCAAACGCATTGAGGCTATTGCCTGGCCGTCCCAAACCGTCTGAGCGTGCTTCAGAGTTTGAACTTGATGGTCTGACCAATCTGTCCAGACTTATTGGTCGCATTTTCAGTGCAAGAACAGATAACCGCGAACGGATCAGTGTCGGTGCATAGCCACGCACCCCGCGGTAAGCTTGTCGTTGTACTCAAAGGCTATCCGCGATTGTCTGAGACGTTTATTGCGCAGGAGTTGCACGGTCTTGAGCTGGCTGGAATGCAGCTTGAATTCGTATCGTTACGCTATCCAACAGACAAGCGAACGCATCCCGTGCACGATGATATTGCGGCCTCGGTGAACTACCTGCCCGAATACTTGCATGATTCACCACTGAAGGTCATGAAAGCGCTGTTTACCTGTGTGGGAATGCCGGGATTCAGGGTTGCTGTGCGGCATTTCCTGTCTGACCTGCGGCGCGACTTTACACGCAACCGTATACGCCGGTTTGGTCAGGCGGCTGTGCTGGCCAGCGGCTGGCCAGAAGATGGGCGTTGGCTGTACGCGCATTTCATTCATACCCCCGCATCGGTTGCGCGTTATGCCAGTGACTTGCTGATGTTGCCCTGGTCAGTGTCGGCACACGCCAAGGACATCTGGACCTCGCCAGATTGGGAGCTGACGGAGAAACTGGCCAGTGCACAGTGGGCGGTGACTTGCACAGGCTCAGGTCAACAGCACTTGCAATCACTGGCCGACGATTCCTCACGGGTGCATTTGAGTTATCACGGTCTGAATCTGGACAGATTTCCTGAGCATGATCGGGCGACGTCGTCAAACGCGGGTCAGCAGCCGGATAACCCGGTAACGATTCTTAGTGTGGGTCGGGCAGTGAGCAAAAAGGGGTATGACACATTACTGCAAGCCTTGTCACTGTTACCCACTGACCTGCACTGGCAGTTTGTTCATATCGGCGCCGGTACTGAGCTTGAAAATCTTCAGCGGCAGGCAGCGCAGCTGGGTCTGAGCGACAAGATTCAATGGCTGGGTGCGGTTGATCAGCAGGCCGTGCTGGCTCACTACCGCCAGGCAGATTTGTTCGTACTGGCGTGTCGGGTGGCCGATGATGGTGACCGGGATGGCCTGCCAAACGTCCTGGTTGAGGCGTCGAGTCAGGGGCTGACATGCGTCTCCACAAACGTATCGGCGATCCCTGAAATGATAACCAGTCATGATAACGGATTGCTTGTTGATCCAGAAGATCCGCAGCAGCTTTCGGATGGCCTCGAACAGGCTATTCGCGAACCTGAGTTACGCCATGCCATGGGGCAGTCGGCGCAGATCAAGGTGCGCAGTTCCATGGACTATCGGAAAAGTGTGGATCAGCTGGTCGGCTTGTTTGCCGATCACTGGGTAAAGGCGCCGTGATGATTCCGGCTGCGCCGTTGCGGGCGCTGTTCTACGTGCAACATCTGCTGGGACTTGGACACCTCATGCGGGCCAGCCGAATAGCCGTTGCCTTGCAGCAAAACGGATTTCACGTGTTACTGGTGACCGGCGGTGTCATAGAAGAGGGATATAAACTACCCGGCGTGGAGCATGTTGCCTTGCCTTCCATTGCGGTACGCGGCAGCGATTTCAGTGTGCTGGTTGATCAGCATGACAAGCCGATTGATGAGCCGTTCCGGCAAGTTCGTGCTCAGCAATTGCTCGACGCGTATGCGCGTCATACACCCGATGTCGTGATCATCGAGGCTTACCCGTTTGGCCGCCGACAGATGCAATTTGAACTGTTGCCACTGATCGACGCGGTAGAATCAAGCCAGCCTCGACCTGCCCTGGTGTGTTCTGTGCGCGATGTGGTTCAGCGTCGCACCAAGCCTGGTCGCGATGCGCAAACCGCGGCCATCATCAAACAACATTTTGACAAGGTGCTGGTGCATGGCGATCCGGAGGTGGCTGCGTTGGCAGAGAGCTTTTCCGAGGCGGGAACAATTGCAGACCAGATTGTCTACACAGGTCTGGTGTCTGCGGCCCAACCGAGTGGTGATAGCCCGCATTATGATGTCGTGGTATCTGCCGGCGGCGGCGCTGTAGGATACCGGTTATTACACGATACGTTGGTAGCGGCAGCGCTATTGCCAGCTGCCTATACCTGGTGTGTGATTACGGGGCCTAATCTGCCAGAAACCCAATTTGAAAAACTGCTAGGCAACACTCCCGTTAACGTTACGCTGGAGAGGTTCCGCGATGATTTCATCGGGCTCCTGTCTGCCGCCTCATTGTCGGTATCTCAGGCCGGATACAACACGGTGAACGATGTCATGCAAGCAGGCTGTCGAACCATTCTGGTGCCTTACAGTGAACAGGGTGAAACCGAGCAAAGCGATCGAGCCAGGCGCCTGAGCTCGCTTGGCAGGGCACACGTCATTGAGGAAGATGCCTTGTCTGGATCTGTGCTGGCTGCCGCCATCACTGATGTCATGGCGCAAGCCGCGCCAGCAGCACTGCTGAGCTCGATAAACGGTGCCGAGAATACGGCTGTTATTCTCAGGGACCTGGTGTCATCCGGTCACACGGCAACATGAGCACAAACTGCACAAGAGCCTGCGAGAGATCGATAGCCAGCCAGGCCAGTGACGGGGCCTGCTCGCGCAACGGGCACAGATCCGTTCACGCGGCAACCGGGTGTGTACAGTGTTGAGTTCTGACAGTGGCTGGGTTGCACTTCATGAGGAACTCGATCAGTGGGCCTTGAAAGGAACACCGGCAACCCTGTGGTGGCGAGATGACGATGCCGTTGCGCCGGGGCAGAAGTTGGACAGGCTCATGAGCGCAACTTCTGCAACCGGTCTGTTGCTGGCAGTGATTCCTGCCCATGTTCAGCGCGCCCTGGTAGGCGCCACCGCCGATGTTGCCCATGTGTTCATTGCCCAGCACGGTTATGCCCATATCAATCATGCGCCGCGGGGACAGGGGCTGGGTGCCTGGGAATTGGGAATGCACCGAGGAGAGAGAGCCGTATTGCAGGATCTGGATCACGGGCGACAGGTGCTGGAACAGACTTTCGGCCGTACGTTTTTACCGGTGCTGGTGCCTCCCTGGAATCGTATTGATGCGCGATTGTTCGATGCGATGGTTGCTCGGGGCTACCAGGCAGTATCGGCGTTCGGTGCACGAGTTACCGAGTCTCCCGTCCCAGGGCTCAGGCAGGTCAATGCGCACTGCGACCCCATCCGCTGGAAGAGTGGTGCTCGATTTGCCGGTGAAACCAAGACGCTGACCCAATTGACTGATCACTTGCATGCCCGGCGAACCGGTAACGCTGATGCGCTGGAACCTACCGGGTTTTTAACGCATCATATCGATCTGGATGAGCAGGGCTGGCGATTCTGTGAACGCCTGGCCCTGTGCATTGCTGAGCATCCCGGGGCCGAGTGGTGCGCACCCGACTCTGTGTTTGCACCGTTGGACACGCTGCCATGAGTGCCATCATCAGAGCTGCCATGCCTGCCGACGTGGAGTCTATCTGCGCGTTGTTGCACACGAAAATGAATTCGCGGATCCCGCTGAATCGCTGGCGTCAGCTGGTGAGCTATACATGGCTGAGTGAAAAACCCGACTTTGGTCGTGTGGTTGAAAACGGTGGTCAGGTGCTGGGGTATTGCGGCATGGTCTACGCCGACAGAATGATCGGTGATGCCCCTGGTAACCTGCGTCGCGAGCGAATCGTCAGTATGAGTTCCTGGTACCTGGATAAATCGTTGAGAGGACAAGGTCTGGGGCGCGACATGTTGTTGTCCGCCATAGACGATCCATCGTTAACCTACGCTACCCTGACCAATTCCAGAAAACCTCTGGGCATTGTGGAGGCGCTGGGTTTTCAGGTGCTGGAGGATCGGCGTTACGTCTGGCGTAAAGCGGGTACGTCAGATCCGGGCATTCATCTGATCAAGGATTGCGCGATGATTGAGCAGCAAGTGCCCGACTATCAGCAACAGATCCTGCGAGACATGAAGCAACAGCCCGTAGAGCCTGTGCTGATGCAGGTTGCCGGTGAGCAGTCACTGGTGTTCTTGTCCATCAAATCCAAGGGAGAGAATGTTTGCTGGTTTGATGTTCAGTACGTCAGCAATCCTTCATTATTCGTTGACTGCGCACAAGCGCTGGCCAATACCCTGCTGCCTGATCAGCCTTCGGTGCTGGCAGTGGATGGACGGTTTGTGGGCTATGCTGTTGAGGATGGTGTTTGCGAGCACTTACCGGTCGCGCGCTACTACGTTAGTCAACGCGTGGCTCCTCACGAGATTGATCATCTATATAGCGAGTTGCAATTGCTCGACCTGAAGCTCGACTGATGATCGCCCCAAACGGATTCGCCGTGCACGGCTCACATGAGTTCTGATTTTTTCAAACAGATTCCCAGAACGACCCGCTTTGTTGGTGTCATTGATGAAGAGAACTTCTATCCGGCACCCAATGACTGGATCATAGTCATTGCCGATATTCGTGGCTCAACCAAGGCAGTTTCAGAGGGGCGATACAAAGACGTCAACATGATTGGCGGTTCAGCCATTTGTGCTGTGCAAAATGCCACTGGATGTCGAGACTGGCCTTTTGTGTTCGGTGGAGACGGTGCCACGCTGCTCATTGCACCCGAAGAGCGTGACGTTGTTGAAGCCGCACTCGTGCGCACCCGTTCACTGGCCAGAGACGAATTTGAGCTGGATCTGAGAATCGGTTTTGTGCCAGTGGGTGACGTGCTGGAGCTGGGTACCGACGTGCTGGTTGCACGCTATGAGGTCACACCCGGAAACAGCTTTGCAATGTTTGGTGGTGGCGGGGTGGAGTTGGCCGATGAGCTGATAAAGAATGCGGACACATCACCTCGCTATGCCGTGCCGGAGTATACGCTGCCCGGTATGCCGGACCTGACGGGCTTGTCGTGTCGCTGGGAGGCTCTGGGCACTCAGAAGGGGAGTATTCTGTGTTTGCTGGTGAGACCGCTGGCGGATGATTTTCAGCACAAGCAAAGCGTGCTGTCAGCGTTCCTCGAATCTCTGACCGAGATTATCGGTCATGAGCTCAGCCAGGCCAGCCCGGTCACGGCGAGTGCGCTGCGATTTCGCTGGCCACCCAAGGGGCTCGCTGCAGAAGCCAAAGCCACAAGGGCAAACCGGTCCTACTGGTCGAGGGTGATTGAGCTATACGCCAAGACGTTTGTTCAGTGGATTCTCGAGCGCTATAACTTGCGGGGCGGCGGCTACGACGGAGCCACTTACCGTGACGAGCTGTGCAAGAACAGTGATTACTGCAAGTTCGATGACATGCTACGGATGGTGCTGGATTGTACGGCGGATCAGGTAAGCCGTATTCGATTGTTGCTCGAAGACATGCAATCCAGAGGTGAGGTGGATTTCGGTGTTTTTGAAACCGAGCACGCGCAGATAACCTGTTTACTGTTTGATCTTGAGTCCAGTCAGCATCTGCACTTTGTGGACGGTACGGAAGGCGGATTCTATGCCGCCTCAAAAGCCTTGAAGAAGCAAGCTGAAGAGCGGGGTGGGACTGGCTCATGACGCGCCCGGATCAGGCGGTAATCTACAGGCACGGCACGCACCGAGTCTGCCCACCTGAACAGACCCTGGCCAGGATCCTGCCAATGATGGACGCGATGGGCATCACCCGAATAGCCGATGTCACGGGCCTGGATACCCTGGGTATTCCGGTTGTGATGGTGATCAGGCCCAATGCGCGCTCTGTATCAGTGTCGCAGGGTAAAGGCAGTACGCTGGACGCCGCCAGAGTATCCGGGCTCATGGAGAGCATGGAGGGCTATCATGCTGAGCATATGGATCATGTGGTCAGGATCGGTTCTGCTGATGATCTTCGCAGAACAGTGACGGTGGTGGATGACAAGCAGTTGCCGCGTATGCAGGGTTCACGGTTCAACCGGCAATGGCCAATCGCCTGGATCGAAGCGATGGATCTGATGAGCGATAGACTCGTGTGGGTGCCTTATGAAATGGTGCACACCAACTACACGTATCCTCGTCCAGCAGGCAGTGGTTGTTTTCCAGCCAGCAGTAATGGACTGGCTTCGGGTAACACGCTGGAAGAGGCTATTGTGCACGGGATCTGCGAAGTCATTGAGCGCGATGCATTGTCGTTGTGGCACCAGTCTGACAGCGATACGATTGACGCAACATCGATTGACCAGAGCACGGTAGATAGTGCAGCCTGTCAACAAACGCTGGCCTCACTCAGTGAGTCCGATCAGGATACCTGCATTTGGGACATTACCTCCGACACCGGCATACCGACCTACCTTGCCGTGATCATCGATCGAAATTCCCGGCAACAGCATATTGGCGTCGGCTCTGGCACGCATCTGTCGCGCGAAGTGGCACTGCTGCGTGCATTGCATGAGGCAGTACAGGTGCGCACCACCTACATTGTGGGTGCACGGGACGATATTTCCCGGCATGAGTATTCGGTTGAGGGGGTAGCCGCCAAGCAACGGTTGTTCGGGCATCTCATTGATCAGTCAACATTCTCGTCGAGCTATACGCAAACCCCGGATTGTTGTTCCGATTCGATTGGGCAAGATAAACAGACGCTGCTCAATGCATTGGATCAAGTGGGGTTATCGCAAATTCTGTGTGTGGATCTGAGCAAACGTGCCTTTGATATTGCGGTGGTCAGAATTCTCATTCCGGGTATGGAATCGCCGCACGATGATGAAGGGTACCTGCCGGGCCCGAGAGCAAAACGATTGAGAGTACCCCGGTGATTGTCGTATACGCAGGTCCGACCATAACTCACGATGAGGTAAGAGAGCACTGTGACTGTGTCTGTCTGCCACCGGTCAGCCAGGGAGACTTACTGGATATTCTGCCGCAAAAGCCGCAGATCATTGCCATTGTTGACGGATATTTCGAAGGAGTACCGTCGGTATGGCACAAGGAAATTCTTTACGCGATGGAGCAGGGTGTTGCGG
Organism: uncultured Granulosicoccus sp.; assembly: GCA_938016235.1. Taxonomy (GTDB): domain Bacteria; phylum Pseudomonadota; class Gammaproteobacteria; order Granulosicoccales; family Granulosicoccaceae; genus Granulosicoccus. Next base: position 11,165 of record CALLPU010000064.1, read on the forward strand.
TTTATGGATGTTCCAGCATGGGTGCCTTGAGAGCTGCGGAGTTGTCCGTGTTCGGTATGGTAGGCGTAGGAAGAATCTACGAGTGGTTCAGAGACGGCACACTGACCGATGATGATGAGGTTGCAGTTTTGCACGGTCCCGAAGAGGCCGGATTCGTGGTGGCCTCCGAGCCCATGGTGAATATCCGGGCTACGCTGGACCTGGCCAGGTGTAGGGGCGTCATTGATGATCAGCAGAAGCAGGTTTTACTGTCACAGGGCAAGGCACTGTTCTATAAACAACGGAGCTGGTCGCGATTGTTTGAACAGGTAGAAAACACCGCCGAAAGAACCCTGCTTTGTGATGATACGCGAGCGTGGTTGACCTCTCACCGAGTGAATCTGAAACAGCAGGACGCCATTGAAATGCTGAATCAGTTAAACAGGCGGGATGATACTGCTGAGCCGATAGCTGCAGCGTTCCACTTTGAATGGACGCATGTGTGGGATTCGGCGTATCAGTTGCACAAGCAGGCAGCCGGCTTGATTGAATCAGTGAGTGAGCGCGATCATGATGTGTTGAACCAGCTCCGATTGTGCCCTGATCAGTACGCGCGTTATCACGACAAGGCGCTGTTGGCCTGGTTATGTAGCCACCCTGTCGAGTTAGCGGTTGAAGACGCCGACCTGAAAAAAGCGCTGAGTACATTCAAGCAAACCAATCGGCTAGCCAGCCGACAACAGGTTATTGATCATGCGGAACGTATCGCTTTAACGGAAGCCCAACTCGTGGAGATGCTGGAAAACGCTGCCTTGGTGGAGGAGGCGCGAGATACCGCTGGAACGCTGCAGATGGGCATCGTCGAACAGTTGAAGCTCGATGGCTATTACCTGGCGTTGGAGCAAGCAGTGGCACGCAAGCAAGATGTGCTGGCCGCTGCCGATCTGGCGAGCTCATGCTCAACGTTGATACCGGCTCAGGTACTGGCCTGGTACTTCGAGCAGGAGCTGGGTACCCGGATACCAGCCCGAATGGACAGTCATCTGAACAGAATTGGTATGGACTGCCGTCAGGACTTTGATCAACTGATCGCAGAACACTACCTGTACAGGAGTGTTGGTCAATGATACGGCCAGGCGCTGGGCGGGCTATACTTTTGAAAGACACGATTGGAAAACCTAATTTCAGGAGAGGTAAATACAAATGGTTGAAACACTGTTAGGCGTATCGTTGGTGCGTTTGTTTGGACAAAAAGTGTCTGACATGACGTTCAAGGACAAGCAGGGTGATCCGGTCAAGCG
>CALLPU010000065.1 GCA_938016235.1 uncultured Granulosicoccus sp.
CTCCCAAACCATCTCATCGAAGTCTGACGAACTCGATCAAGCGTATTCGCGATCAAACGCGGTTATTGATCGAATCTCCGGGCTGAGCCACTTCGCCTGCCAGAAAAAACGTCATGCAAGCCAGCGGCGCAAGGGTTAACAGCGCAACGCGCAACCCAAAGGCCTCAGACAGGAACCCGATAATCGGCGGTGCTATCAGAAACGCCGTAAAGGCAATCATGTTCAGCGCCGCAACATTATCGGCAGAACTTCTTCCCGGTCGGTTAGCCGCGGCCGTAACCGCCAGCGGAAACACAATGGCAACGCCAGCTCCGGAGAGCGCAGCTGCCAGGAAAGCCCAGGGAACCGATGGCGCCAGAGCAAACAGCGAAATGCCCACCGTGGCTGCAATGCCAGAAACACGAATAATGATCAGATCTCCGTAACGACTGGCGAGCGCATCACCCGACAAGCGCACAGCCGCCATGACCACCGAGAACGCCGAATAGGTAACGGCGATCAGTAGTGGTTCTGCCGACATGACGTCGCGCATGAAAACCGCTGACCAGTCAATAAACGCTCCCTCCACCATCATGATGCCCAGTGGCATGACGCACAGCAACAGGATGGCGCGCGCCGGCAGACGGAAAATGCCGCCGGACTCGTGTTTCGGGGTTGTTGGCGCTACGTCGTGGTTTGAATCGGCCAATGCTATCCGCTTGGGTATACCGGGCAGTCTGGGCAACGCGGTTGCGGCGACAAAGCCACATAGCGCAATTACAGGCAGGGTAATCAGGAAGTGGGTCTGAACCGACATACCCCACTGGGCAAGTGCGCCGCCGGTTAGCGCACCAATCATGGTTCCCAGACTCCAGAACCCGTGGCAACGGGACATGAGGCGCTTGCCGGATGCTTTTTCTATCCGAGCCGCCTCCGTGTTCATGGCGGTCTCGATCATGCCAACCGCAATACCGCTGATCACAAGCGTGATAACGAGTTGGCTGAAAGTCTGCGCAAGTCCCGGACCTATGAACAGCAAAGCCCATATGGGGAGGAAGACACGGCAGGCTGTCCTCAGGCCGGTTGATTCAATGATTTTTCCAGCGATGGAAAATCCGATGAGTGTTCCCAACGGCATGGCGAGTAATGCCAGACCCAGGGCACCGTCCGTCAGCGATAACGCTGTCTTGATATCCGGAATTCGAGGAATCCATTGCCCGATGACAGAGGATTCGAAAAAGAATACGCCAAAGATGGCGAATGTTGACACACGCGATTGCATAACGCCGATTGCAAGTCCATTCCACAGCCAGCGCGAATCATACCGTCAGGCGCTTGCACAGCAGAAACAAATTTGACGTTGCAGACTCGGAAGAAGCCGGTGCGGAAGAAACTTTCTACTGCAAACTCGCCTGACGTTGCCCTGAGCTGCTGATTATCAGTTTTGGTTAGCCTAACTGGACTTGTTCATCTGCACGATCTTGTCAGATTCTCTGGCAGCCAGAGAGTCGAGGAACTCGCGAAACTCCTCACCCACCTCTTCATGCTCCAGCGCGAACTCAACCTGCGCTTTCAGATAGCCAAGCTTGCTTCCACAGTCGAATCGACGTCCTTTGAAGTTGTAGGACAGCACCCTTTGCTCCTTGAGCAACTCGGCAATGGCATCAGTCAGCTGAATCTCGTTACCCGCACCGCGCTGGGTGTTTTCCAGAAGCTCAAAGATCCTCGGGGTCAGAATGTACCGGCCAACCACCGCCACGTTACTGGGCGCTTTGTCAGCTGAGGGCTTCTCGACGATGCCGGAGACTTCCATGAGATCCGGTTTCACCTGAATACCATCCACGACGCCGTACGAACTGACGTCTTCCATCGGCACTTTCTGCGTACCCAGAATGGAACAGTGCTGGAAATTAAACAAATCAACCATCTGGCTAAGGCAGGGCTTGTCAGAAAAATTGATCAAATCATCCGCAAGGATGACTGCAAAGGGCTCATCGTTAACAACCGGGCGAGCGCACAAGACCGCATGGCCAAGACCCAGTGCCTGAGATTGCCTGATGAAGACGCATTTGACGTGACTGGGCAGAATATTACGCAACACGGCGAGCATCTTGTCCTTTGATTTGGCCTCCAGTTCACGCTCGAGCTCGTACGCTGTATCGAAGTGATCCTCAATGGAGCGCTTGTTTCGACCCGTAACGAATATCAACGTGTCGATGCCAGCGGCCACCGCTTCTTCAGCGGCGTACTGGATCAATGGCTTGTCCACGACGGGCAGCATTTCCTTGGGATTTGCCTTGGTTGCTGGTAAAAATCGCGTTCCCATCCCTGCGACAGGGAAAACTGCCTTCTTGATCGCTTTCATAGTTATGCCTGAATTATCGAGTGTGCAGCACTTCGTATTGCTGCGGTGTCTTCGTGAGGTCCACGACGGCACAGAGTACCGCACCCCTGCTAAACATATTAGCCATGGCAGCTTTTTACCTGTGCTAGTTTGCTAATATTTGCAACTGTTAAGCCAACACAGAGAACTGCTCATGACCTTCGTGGTTACCGAAAACTGCATTAAATGTAAGTACACTGATTGTGTCGAAGTGTGTCCCGTAGATTGCTTCCATGAAGGCCCGAACTTCCTGGTAATCGACCCTGAGGAGTGTATCGACTGCTCCCTGTGCGAACCTGAGTGCCCGATCAATGCCATTGTGGCGGAAGAGGACATGAAACCCGAGGATGAACCTTACCTGGAGCTAAATGCAGAACTTTCCGCCATCTGGCCTGTGATTACGGTTCAAAAAGACCCGCCGGCCGATGCAAAAGACTGGGAAGACAAGCCTGACAAGCTGGCATTACTGGAACGATAGGGTTGCATCGTCACAACGCCACAGCGGTATAGATTACTGTTTTAGCGCCAGTTCGCGCGTTGCAAAAACGTTATACAAGGCCCGCACGCTATGCAGTGTTCACGTAAGTGCGTCGTCCGCGAATAGAGGTCAGTAATTCGTAATTTATGGTCCCGGCCGCCTTCGCCAGGGCGTCGATCGGGGCCACTTCTCCCCACAGCTCCACAGACTCACCTGGCCTCACCTGCGGCGCTGCCCTTAAGTCAATGGCGATGGAATCCATGGACACACGTCCAACAATGGGGCAACGGTGTCCGGCCACGCACACGGCTGCGGAGCTATCCAGCACCCGAGGCAATCCGTCGCGGTACCCGATAGCGGCATATCCGATCGGCATGTCTTCCGGGCATTGCCAGGTTTGCGCGTAGCCGATACCGGCGCCAGCGGGCATTTTCTTCACCGAAATTAGCGGTGCTGTTACTCGCATGACCGGTGACAAGGAAACGCCCTCGGGTAACTGTCGACCCAAAGGATTGCATCCATAGAGCATGATTCCGGGCCTTGCCCAATCGGCACGTGTAGCCGGCCACGCCAGTATTGCTGCAGAATTGGCCATGCTGCGTAACATTCCTGCAGGCGTTTCGATAGCGTCAAATCGGCTGCGTT
>CALLPU010000066.1 GCA_938016235.1 uncultured Granulosicoccus sp.
TGATGCAGATTGGCGGACGCACCATTACCCATGAAAATAAATGCGCCCGGTCTTTCATTGAGCATGTAGGAAAAATCTTCCGCACCCATCATTGGAGTACGCTCAGGGTCAACCTTGTCGTCACCGACAACCGCTCTGGCCACATCAATAACAAACTCAGTCTGTTGTTCGTGATTGACAGTGGGTGGGTATCCGTCTCGATAGTCTATCTCGGCCGAACCACCAAACACAGCAGCTGTTTGCGAGGCGATGTCGATGACGCGTTGCTTGGATTGCAGCCGGACGCTTTCATCAAATGCCCTGAGCGTTCCACGCATGTGGACCGTTTGCGGAATGACGTTGTATGCGCCGCCCTCCACTTCCAGGGTAGTCACCGAAATCACCAGAGGATCTGTTGGTCTGACACCTCGCGATACGATGCTCTGCAGGGCGAGAACCACGTGAGATGCCACCACCACCGCGTCAACACAGACGTGCGGCATGGCAGCGTGTCCGCCCTGGCCATGGATGGTGATATCAAACTCATCGGCACACGCCATGAACGGCCCCGGCCGAATGGCAAACTCGCCAATTGGCAGGTTAGGCATGTTGTGCAGGCCATACACTTCCTGAATGCCAAAGCGTTCCATGAGTTTATCTTCCACCATGGCCAGACCACCTGCACCACCCTCTTCGGCCGGTTGAAAAATCACGACCACTGTGCCGTCAAAATCGCGGGAATCCGCCAGTGCTCTTGCAGCACCCAGCAACATGGCCGTATGGCCATCGTGGCCACAGGCGTGCATCATGCCTGAGGTCTCTGACGCCCACTCAGCCCCGGTGGCTTCAACGATTGGCAGCGCATCCATATCGGCGCGCAACCCGATTACCTTGCCACTGCCCTGTTGCCGGCCATGGATGACGCCAACCACACCGGTACGACCCACCCCCTCAACGATCTCGTCTGCGCCAAAATCACGCAGCTTCTCTGCCACAAAAGAGGCCGTCCTCTGCACTTCATAGCCCAATTCGGGATGCCGGTGAATGTCTCGGCGCCAGGCAGTGATTTCCGGGAGCAGGTTATCCAGCGAGTCGAGTGTTCTCATGTTGCGCTATGCCTTGGGTTGATAGTCTCCCCCGTTGGCTGCAGACCAGCCAACGGGGTCATTTAAAAAGGCTTCTACCTGATCGTGGGTAGCATCGTCGAAGTGACCTGCTCTTCGGGATTCTGCCAGTACGTCCCACCAGGTTGCCAGGTAATGTAGCTGCAAACCAGCCTTGTCCAGTTTGTCGGGCGTGTCCTTGAATATATCGTAGTAGAACACGACAAAGGTGTGCCCCACCTGCGCACCGGCTTCGCGAATGGCGTCTGCAAAGCTGAGTTTGGACCCACCGTCGGTGGTGAGATCTTCAACCAGCAAAACCTCCTGGCCATCCTGAATATCGCCCTCGATGCGGGCATCGCGGCCAAATCCCTTGGGCTTCTTGCGAACATATTGCATGGGCAGCTGCATGCGGTCGCTGATCCAGGCAGCGAAAGGAATGCCCGCCGTCTCACCGCCGGCAACCGCATCGAACGTTTCATAGCCCACATCTCTGACCAGCGTGGACACGGCAAAGTCCATCAAGGTGGACCGGATACGCGGATACGAAATCAGTTTCCGGCAATCAATATAAACCGGGCTGGCAAGCCCTGAAGTAAAAATGTACGGCTCGTCTGCCCGAAAGTGTACGGCTTTGATTTCGAGCAGCATACGCGCGGTGATCGTTGCCATCTCATCGCGTGAAACATAAGAAGTTTGGAACATGTCAGATTACCTGCCAGTAAATATCGCGCGCTGGATCGAACGGCATGACGCAGTCCTCACCCACCACGATCGGATCAGGCAGCACACACGGTGTACCAACCTTCTCAAGAGTTATAGTTTTTTCATTAGGCGCCAGGCCATACCAGGCCGGACCGTTCAGCGATGCAAAGGCTTCGAGATTGTCCAGCGCGCCCGCCTCTTCAAAGACACTGGCCAGGCAAGCCATCGTATTAGGCGCATTGAAAACGCCAGCACACCCGCAATCGCTTTCCTTCGTGGATCGCGTATGCGGCGCACTGTCCGTGCCCAGAAAATAACGCGCATCGCCACTGCAGGCAGCGGCCACCAGGGCCTGGCGATGCTCTTCACGCTTGGCAATCGGCAAACAGTAGTAATGCGGCCGGATACCGCCCACCAGAAGATGATTGCGATTGATCATGAGATGGTGAGTTGTCAGGGTTGCGGCCAGATTGGTATCACTGTTTGCTACGTACTGAACACCATCACGCGTGGTGACATGTTCCATCACCACTCGCAGTTCCGGTAACTGCCGACGTAACGGATCGAGCACGAGGTCGATGAAGCGCGCTTCGCGATCAAATATATCGATGTTACTGTCCGTCACTTCACCGTGTACGCACAATACAACTCCGTGCTCCGCCATGGATTCCAGCACCGGCATAACTCGCGATACATCCGTAACGCCCGACGCCGAGTTGGTTGTGGCCCCGGCCGGGTACAACTTCACCGCCAGAATGGTGCCGCTGGCAGCCGCGTTGACCACATCCTCGGCCGATGTCTGTTCAGTCAGGTAAAGCGTCATGAGTGGCTGGAAACTCGATCCCGGCATTGCACGGCTCACTGCCGCCTCGATTCGCGACTTGTACGCAATGGCATCACTGCCGGTTACCACCGGCGGCACCAGATTCGGCATGATCAAGGCGCGACCGAAGTGTTGCGCCGATACCCCTGCTACCGCGTTGAGCATGTCGCCATCGCGCAGGTGTAGGTGCCAGTCATCAGGCTGTCGCAGCGTGATCTGCATAAACAAACTCGTCGTTAAGGTTAATGGATTGCGTGCGCTATTGAGCGTCTATAATGCGCCTGAACGCCTGCAGGGTCTCTTCGGAAACATGGTGCTCTACGCCCTCGGAATCGATGATGGCAGTGGCTTCGCTGACACCGATGGCTAACAAGAAGCGGTATACCAGATCATGACGCTCTCGGCTGCTTTCAGCCAGGGCCTTGCCCTTGTCTGTGAGGAATATGGAACGATACGGCTCGCTGGTAACGAAGCCAGCCTTTTGCAAACGTGCAATGGTTTTACTGGCACTGGGCTGGGAGATGCCCAGACGCTCGGCCACTTCCACGAGCCTTGCTTCTCCCTGAGAGGTAATCAGATCATCGATGAGTTCCACATAATCTTCGGTTGACTCCATCTGATGGGCCTGCCGTACCACCGCAAACACCTCCGCCTGCGATTCGGGCTCATCCAGAGGACGTTCTGGCGTTGACTTGGAGGGCTCGGCACTCATATCTGATTTCAAGGCTCTCACATCAGGAAATGGTCGGCGCGTTTTCCGACAGTTAATTATGCCACGAACTTGTATTTTTAATCGAGGAGTATAAACTAAGCCCTGGCTAACTTTCACACCGAAAAGCATTTAACGCAATGAAACCACGAAAAGCCGCCCGGTGCTTCAGCCTGCTGATGGCCGCATTCATCTTGCTGGCTGGCAGCATAAGTGCCAGTGCGTCGGAGAAAATCAGGGTCGTCACCACATTCACCATCCTGGCAGACATGGCGCGCAACGTCGCCGGGGATGCCGCTGAGGTGGTGTCAGTCACCAAACCCGGCGCTGAGATACACAACTATCAGCCTACTCCCAAAGACATCGGCCGCACGCGCAACGCTGATCTCATCCTGTGGAACGGCATGAACCTGGAGCTCTGGTTCGAAAAATTCCTGGCAAGACTGGATGGCGTGCCCAGCGCTACGCTCACCGATGGCATTGAACCGTTGAGCATCAATGACGGCCCTTATGACGGCAAGCCGAACCCGCATGCCTGGATGAGCACAACCGATGCGCTGATCTATGTCGACAACATTGAAGCCGCGCTGAGTCAGGTTGATCCAGCCAACGCCTCGGTGTATGCCACCAACGCGGCGAACTACAGGCAACAAATAACCGCGTTGACAGCGCCGTTGCGAGAAAAACTACAATCACTGCCGCCTGAGACGCGCTGGATTGTCACCAGCGAGGGTGCCTTCAGCTACCTGGCTCGTGATTTTGATCTGAAGGAATTGTTTCTGTGGCCCATCAACGCCGATTCGCAGGGTACTCCACAACAGGTACGCGCCGTCATCGACACCATTCGCAGCGAAAACATTCCGGTGATATTCAGCGAAAGCACCGTCTCTCCCAAGCCTGCGCAACAAGTAGCGCGTGAAACAGGCGCGCACTACGGGGGTGTGCTATACGTGGACTCCCTTAGCGATGCCAACGGCCCTGTGCCCACTTATCTTGATCTTCTGGACGTCACCATCAACACATTACTGGCAGGTATTGAGAAGGGGCTGGAATTACAACCTTGAACGACGTAGCCCGACAAACGGTCGACCCCATAGAGCTGATGCAGGAGCGCAAGCGGCTGCGACGTCGACAGGCAGAGCAACCGGCTGGCAGCGGCATCAAGGCCAACGGGCTGAGCGTTATCTACCGCAATGGCAACGTCGCACTGGCTGATGCCACATTCGACATTCCCACGTCTACCATCTGCGCATTGGTGGGGATCAACGGCTCTGGCAAGTCCACGTTATTCAAATCGATCATGGGACTGGTGCCACTGGCTCGCGGCGAGGTCTCCATTCTGGGTCAACCTGCCGGCAAGGCACTGGCGCGCAACACCGTGGCGTACGTGCCTCAGAACGAGGAAGTAGACTGGAACTTCCCGGTGCTGGTCGAGGACGTTGTCATGATGGGGCGATATGGGCATATGGGGTTTCTCCGCCGCGCATCCGCTACCGACAAGCGCAAGGTGGATGAAGCGCTGGAGCGGGTCAACATGAGCGAGTACCGTCAACGCCAGATTGGTGAATTGTCGGGGGGGCAGAAAAAACGCGTGTTCCTGGCCAGAGCGCTGGCCCAGGAAGGCCAAGTGATTTTACTCGACGAACCCTTCACAGGCGTGGATGTCACCACCGAAGATGCCATCATCGAGTTGCTGAAGAGTCTGCGCGATGAGGGCCGGGTCATGCTCGTGTCAACGCACAATCTGGGCAGCGTGCCGCAGTTTTGCGATCAGGTGGTGCTGGTCAATCGACGGGTGCTGGATGCCGGCCCAACCGAGTCTGTTTTTACTCAGCAAAACCTGCAGCAGGCATTCGGCGGCACACTGCGATTTCACGTGCTGGATAGCCATGAGTTGCACGATGACGATGACCAACGTCAGGTCACAGTCATCTCTGATGATGAACGACCCTTTGTGCTGTATGGCGACGGTGAGGCCGACCCCTGATGTGGGCTACCTTGCTTGAGCCTTTCGGCTACCACTACATGATCAACGCCATCTGGTGCAGCGCCCTGGTCGGTGTGATTTGCGCGTTTCTCAGTGCCTACCTCATGCTCAAGGGCTGGTCACTGATTGGCGATGCCTTGTCGCACTCGGTGGTTCCAGGTGTTGCCGGCGCTTATATGCTGGGCTTGCCCTACTCCCTGGGAGCCTTTATTTCCGGGGGGCTGGCCGCGGCCGCCATGCTGTTTATTTCACAACGCTCAGCCTTGCGAACCGATGCAGTTATCGGTCTGATCTTTACCGGATTTTTCGGCCTTGGCCTGTTCATGGCATCGTTGTCGCCCACATCCGTGAAAATAGACACCATTGTCTTCGGCAACATTCTGGCCATCACACCGTTTGATGCGCTGCAACTGGCCATCATCGGATTGATCACGCTGGCTTGCCTGCTGGTGTTCTGGAAAGACTTCATGGTGGTCTTTTTTGATGAAACACATGCTCACTCGATTGGCCTGAAAGTGACCCGGCTGAAAGTGCTGTTTTTCACATTACTCAGTGCGTCAACGGTTGCAGCCTTGCAAACCGTGGGTGCCTTTCTGGTTATTGCCATGGTGGTTACACCGGGTGCCACGGCCTATCTGCTCACAGACCGTTTTTCCCGGTTAATCATCATCAGCGTGCTGCTGGGCTTTTTCACCAGCGCTGTCGGCGCCTATCTGAGTTACTTTCTGGATGGTGCTACCGGTGCGGTCATCGTCTTGTTACAAACCGCTATTTTCCTGGTTGCCTTCATGGCGGCTCCCAAGCACGGCCTGCTGGCTGTTCGACGGCTGGCCAGAACCCGACTGGCTGAACGTGACGCGTCAACTGTCACATGAACTGGCTGATCACCCTGGTTGAACCGTTCAGCTTCGACTTCATGCAGCAAGCGCTTATCGTGTCTTTGCTGATATCAGTATCCGCGGCGGTACTGTCCTGTTTGCTCGTGTTAAAAGGCTGGTCGCTGATGGGGGATGCCGTATCGCATTCCGTTCTGCCCGGTATCGTGCTGGCCTACCTGGTAAACCTGCCCGTGTTATTGGGCGCTTTCATCATGGGTATGGTCTGCGCGATCAGCACGGGTTACCTGACACAGAACAGTCGATTGAAGGAGGACACCGTCATGGGCGTTGTCTTCAGCGGCCTGTTTGCGCTGGGTGTGGCGTTGTTCACGCAGCTGGATACCGGGTTGCATCTGCACCAGGTGTTGTTTGGCGACATGCTCGGCGTATCCTGGCATGACATTCTGATCACTGCATTGCTTACCGTACCGGCGTTTGTGATCATCATCCTCAAACGCCGGGATCTGCTGGTATTTGCGTTTGATCCACAGCACGCGCGGGTAGTCGGGTTGAATACCACGCTGCTGCACTATGGATTGCTGACCATTCTTTCTCTGGTTATCGTGGCCTCCATCAAAGCCGTGGGCATCATCCTGGTCATCGCCGTTCTGATCGCACCCGGCGCCATCAGTTATCAGCTGACCAACCGCTTCGAGAACATGATCTGGTGGTCAATCGCCATAGCCGTCACCGCCACGGTGTTGGGCATCACGTTGAGCTACCACATTGATAGTGCACCGGCTCCAACCATTGTCGTATTGCTCAGCGCTCTGTTTATTGTGGTTTTTCTGTTCGCGCCACAACGGGGATTGTTGCGTCAGCCCGCCAGCCGCGAGTATTAAAGACATAACCCCGACGTTTGTGTGGTTGATAACAAGAATGATTCGTATTACGCTCCATTCCCCCGTCGCACCATCACGCACCCGATTCATGCTCAGCCCATCAGTCATTGCCCGTTGTTCGCGCATCGCTGAACTGAACGGT
>CALLPU010000067.1 GCA_938016235.1 uncultured Granulosicoccus sp.
CGTTTGCAGATTAACGGGGGTGTTGTAGACATCGATAGTGGCGTCGAACTGAGTCACAGTGCCTTCGTGCAGTGTGGCAGTTTTGCCACCGAGTAACAGAGCCTCATGCGGCTCCGTGGTGGCATACACAAACACCGCACCAGTTTCAGCGAAAAGCCGGGGCAATTCAACCCGCAGCTCCTCTCGCAGTTTGTAATCGAGATTAGCCAGCGGCTCATCCAGCAATACAAGCTCGGCACCTTTGACCAGAGCTCTTGCCAATGCTGTGCGCTGCTGCTGGCCGCCAGAGAGGTTCAGTGGCGTGCGATCCAGAAATTCAGTGAGCTTCAGCAATTCAGCCGCTTCGCGCACCTTGGTTTCGATGGTGGCCTTGCTGGCACCTTCAAGGCGCAGGGGTGAGGCGATATTCTCGTAGACCGTCATGGCCGGGTAGTTGATGAATTGCTGATACACCATGGCTACATTTCGCCGCCGTACCGATTGCCCGGTGACACGCCTGCCATCCACACGCACATCACCGGATGTTGGCTTGTCGAGACCGGCCATCAGGCGCATCAGGCTCGTCTTGCCGGACAATGTGGGGCCAAGCAGCACATTGAGCGACCCCTTTTCCAGAGTCATGCTCACATTGTTGATGTGTAGGCTCGTCCCTACTTGCTTGCTGACACTATCCAGTTCGAGCATGGCGTTTTGCTAAGTACCTGAAAATGCGTGGGAGGACGCGTGAGCCGTTGAGCACCTGAATCTGGCTCCAGTGATTGCCCCGGCAACTGGCTGCGAGATGAAGATTCCCGCCAACACGGTTTGCCAAGGTGTTTCGCGTCCTGAGTCTCGTTCCCCAAAGACACTAATACTCAAAAAATCGAAAGTCAATCGAAACACCGATCTTACCCGCGACTTCGCGCGATGAGTCTGACCATGAATCAGCCGTTTGCAGTTTCGATTGTACGAATCTCGAAACTGCTCAACAGGCGCCGGAATTCGGGATTCGGGCACCGGTCGGTAACAAACGAGTGCGTCTGGGAAATGTGTGCAATTCTTACAGGCGCCGTGCGCTCATGTTTCGTACTGTCGGCGGCCACGATGACATGACGGGCATTTGACAGGATTGCCTGCGAGACTTTAACCTCTCGATAGTCATAGTCGAGCAAGGCCCCATCCTGATCGATAGCAGACGCACCCACCACTGCAAAGTCCACTTTGAACTGCTTGATGAAGTCCACAGCAGACTCGCCAATGATCCCGCCATCGGCACTTCTTACCTCTCCCGATGCGATAATAACCTTGTTTTCGGGGTACGGCCTCATCAGGGAGGCCACGTTGATGTTGTTCGTGATCACGAGCAACTGCCGATGTTGCAGCAAGGCCTGCGCGACGGCCTCCGTGGTAGTGCCGATGTTGACGAACAGCGAGGCATTGTCAGGGATCAGTGCCGCAACCGCCTGGCCAATGGCCTGCTTCTGATCCCAGGCCAGCATGCGCCGCGCCTCATAACTCATATTCTCAACGCTTGAGGCCAATCGGGCGCCCCCGTGAATGCGAGTCAGCAGACGCTCATCGCACAAGCGGTTAAGATCCTTGCGAATCGTCTGTGGCGTAACATCGAATCGTAGAATAAGCTCGTCAACCGTGACCACGCCAGATTCACGGGCGATATCGAGGATGGATTGGCGACGGCTCTCAGACATCTCCATGCTGTTTCGCTTTTCCAATTTCCAGTAGAAACGAAACACTAAACGAAACTTTGTTCCATTGACAATTTTTTTTGCAAATTATTCAGACCGTAGCTGGATGAATGCACGAGTTCACGGAACACCCATCCACAACAGGGCATCAGTACAATGCCCGATAGCACACTTAAGGGAGCGCGCATGACCACGCCACTGCTACTGAGCATCGATCAAGGCACGACCAGCTCAAGAGCGATGCTGTTCGAAAAGGACGGCAGCACCTACACCGTTGCCCAGCGTGAATTCACACAGTACTACCCGCAGTCGGGCTGGGTAGAACACGATCCTGAGGAAATCTGGACCACCACACTGGCGGTTTGTCAGGAAGTGCTGGCCACCGCTCAGGCCGCGAATCGCACCGTGGCAGCCATTGGCATCACCAATCAGCGGGAAACCACACTGATCTGGGATCGCCAGACCGGCAAGCCGATACACAACGCCATTGTCTGGCAGGATCGACGAACCGCTGAACTGTGCGCAGAGCTCAACGAGGCCGGACACGCCACCGACGTCACCGCCAAAACCGGCCTGCTACTGGATCCTTACTTCTCCGGCACCAAGGTGGGATGGCTGCTGGATAACGTGGATGGCGCCAGAGCACGCGCCGACAAAGGCGAACTGGCCTTTGGCACCATTGATACCTTTCTGATGTGGCGCCTGACGCAGGGGCGAGTGCATGTCACCGATTCCACGAATGCTGGCCGAACCCTGTTGTTCAACATCCACGAGAACCGCTGGGACGATCAACTGTGCAGCCTGTTGAGAGTGCCTCAATCATTGTTGCCCGATGTGCGCGACTCAGCAGCAGACTTCTGTACCACGGACAAATCGGTACTCGGTGTGGAACTGCCGGTTGCAGGTGTTGCCGGTGATCAGCATGCAGCCTCTATCGGCCAGGTGTGTTTTCGCCCGGGCATGGTCAAGAGCACCTACGGTACCGGTTGTTTCATGATGCTCAACACGGGCACCCAGGCCATACCCTCTCGCAACAAGCTGCTGACAACGATCGCCTACCGACTCGATGGCACAACCACCTACGCCATCGAAGGCTCAATCTTCGTGGCTGGCGCCGCTGTACAGTGGCTGCGTGACGGGCTGGGTATCATTCAATCGGCTGAAGAAACACAGGCGCTGGCCATGAGCCTGGATGACAACCAGGGTGTATATCTGGTGCCGGCTTTCACAGGTCTTGGCGCACCACACTGGGACGCCAATGCTCGCGGTGCACTGTATGGACTGACACGCGATTCGGGGCCTTCGGTCATTACTCGTGCAGCACTGGAATCGGTGTGTTATCAGACGATGGACCTGCTGGATGCCATGCGCAGCGATGGTGCTACCATCGATACGGTTCGAGTCGATGGCGGGATGGTCAAGAACGACTGGCTAAGCCAGTACCTGGCGAACATTCTCGATATTGCCGTGGAGCGGCCGCGCCAGACTGAAACGACGGCTCTGGGGGCTGCCTACCTCGCAGGCCTGCAGACCGGCGTCTACAACTCGCTGGATGACTTGACCGCAAACTGGCAACAGGAGCACCAGTTCACACCAGCCATGGAAGCCGACTATCGCGATCGTGTGGTTGCAGGCTGGGCAGATGCCGTTCGACGTACTCGAAGCACAGCACCTTAGGCCGGTTAGCCCCATTCGATAAACACTGGATTACCGCAGGAGAACACAAGCGTGCGAGCGTATTTTGTACAAATCAAGTGCGAGTTGGGAGAGTCTTACAACGTCGCGAACCGGCTGGCCGAACTGGAAATTGCCTCGGAAATTCACTCCACAGCAGGGCCCTTTGATCTATTGGTCAAGCTGTACCTGGAAGACGATGTGGATGTGGGGCAATACGTCAATAGTCACATCCATGCCATTGATGGCATTCGTGATACCGAAACCCTGGTAACGTTTCGCGCGTTTTAACACTCTGCGCGGCCGAGAATTTCTGCCGCGCAGACGCTATACCAGGCTTGTAGTGTTGTCTTCCTTACTGAAAGTGATAACGGTATTGCATGCCCACGGACGTGGCGTCATCTGAATTACGGGTAATCGGCTGTGTATCGTGCGATACCGAAAAACTCAGCTCATCACCACCAAGTACACGTATACCGGCACCGGCATTCACCTGGAAACCAATGACGCGTTCCGGCCAGTTCTGACCCAGACTGGAATTGATGTAGTACCGCGGTGAACTGACCAGCGGAAACGCGGTATTCACACCACCACGCGATAGCGATGCCCCCAATGACAACCGCTGTACGTCAGACGCCAGCACGCTGTTCATCGTACTATCCGGTGACAGACGAAGCGCTTCGGGCAACACAGATTCGCGTTCTCTCTGTACCTGCGATGCAGTTACGCTGGTAGACCAGCTGTTACTGCCAAACGAGCCA
>CALLPU010000068.1 GCA_938016235.1 uncultured Granulosicoccus sp.
AGATCCCCGGCGTAACGCTTGGTGTTGTGCCAGTAGAAGTTGGAGTTCTCTGCCTCTGAAGCGTATTTGAGTATGGCTTGTAACTCAGGTGCCAGGTTGTCGTATTTCTTCTTGTTGAAAGAGACTTCAAAGAATTCCTGAGACTGGTGAAAACTGGCCAGGTGGTAGTGCTTGGAGACGTCCTGCATGCCGAAGTCGCGATCGGAGGTCGGGTTGTTGAATTCAGCCGCGTCAATCAGGCCCGATTTCATGGCTGGCTGAATTTCACCGCCAGGCAGCTGTACAACGGACATGCCCATTTCCAGCAGAACGTCTGCGGCCAGCCCGACTGTACGATACTTCAGGCCTTTCATCTGGCCGGCATCCTTGATCTCTTCCTTGAACCATCCCATAGGCTGGGCAGGCATCGGGCTGTTGAAGAAGCTGACCAGATTCAGTCCCAGAGAGCCCATCAGTTCGTCAAATAGTTCCTGACCGCCACCGTAGTAGACCCAACCCAGTACTTCCTGACTGGACCACCCAAAACAGGGGCCTGTGCCAAACAGTGAGGCGACCGGCGATTTTGAGTACCAGTAGGCGGGTACGTAGTGGGCTGCGTCCAGAACACCGCGATGAACCGCATCCTGCATCTGGCTGGTCTTGACGACAGAATCCACTGGGAGCAGGTCGATTTTCAGTGCGTCGCCTGCCATTGCATTGACGCGATCAACATACGATTTTGCATTCTCGAGGAAGATGCCGCCGCCCCAGGCTGCCTGCATCTTCAAAGTAACGGGTGCCGCTCGCACAATGGCGGGGGCGGTGATTGCGCCTGCAGCGGTGGCAGTGGCTGCGAGAGCCGAGCCTTTCAGAAATTTTCGACGATTGACGGTTTCTTTCACGATGGTGCCTCGATTGTGGCCGTTGTGGAAATTCGCCCACGAATGTACGTCACAAATACACACGTTACAAGCAGATGTTAGGGGCCAGCTTGTATTTCGAGCGATTTACCGCGAACAATCCACGTTTTCAGAGAAGGGTTGATTCTCGTGTTGCGACCGCTGCAGGGTCTTGCCTTCGTTGCGGCTTGCTACACGAGACGATCACCCGGCGTTTCACCGCGGAAGAACGCATCCAGGTTATCGAGGGCTCGATACCCCATCGCATCACGTGTATCGAATGTTGCACTACCAATATGAGGCAGCAGAAACACGTTCGGGTGCGCCGACAGAATCGGGTTGCCGCACGGTTCAGTGGCGAAGCAATCCAGGCCGGCTGCGGCAAGATGGCCGCTGCTGATGGCTTGCTCCAGGGCTGATTCATCCACAAGGGCACCACGGGCAGTATTGATCAGAATAGAGCCTGATGGCAGTTTCTGGAGAGTTTCCCGGTTGATGATGTGCTGCGTTGCTTCAGTAGCCGGACAGTGCAGGGACAGGAAATCGCATTCTGGCAGCAAGGTGTCCAGAGACTTATGGAAAACCGCGCCACATTCGTCCGCTGGTGGGAGTTGTGAGCGGTTGTGATAGTGAACCTGCATGTCAAATCCGCGTGCCCGGCGCGCCATCACCTGACCCACTTTTCCCATGCCGATGATGCCGAGCCGCTTACCCGTCACCTGATGCCCCACCATGAATGAGGGGCTCCAGCTGGTCCACTGACCGCTTCTGACCAGCGAATCCCCCTCGATCGCCCGCCGGGCTGCGCCAAGCAGCAACAGAAAGGCGATTTCCGCCGTCGCATCAGACAGCACGTCGGGCGTGTTGGTCACCACAATGCCGCGGCTTTCCAGCGCAGCCAGATCGCAGTGATCCACCCCGACGGAGTGATTGGCAATGATCTTCAATCGATCGCCGAGGGCGCTCACCACATCTTGCGAGAATATTTCAGAGTGGCAGGGGATAATGGCATCGACGTTCTTGCTATGTTCGATGATCATGTCGGCCGTACCGGGGGCGTCGGCAGGGTCGAATATAACCTCGTAATCGCGCTGCGCCCGCGCCATTGTGTTGGCAGATAGAGTGCGTGTAATCCAGAGTACGGGTTTGTCAGGCATGCGCTTGCAGATCGCTAGTAATAAGGTGACGTCGGGATCATGTTACTGTCACTTCATGCTGTGTCAGACACCACGATCAGTCTCGAACAAAACATGCGCCTGAAATTCACTATTCTTGCAGGCTTGCCATGTTACGAACTGGCGAGTATATTCGAGGTGAAGTCTAAAAAAAGAGCGATACCATGAATCCATA
Organism: uncultured Granulosicoccus sp.; assembly: GCA_938016235.1. GTDB lineage: Bacteria > Pseudomonadota > Gammaproteobacteria > Granulosicoccales > Granulosicoccaceae > Granulosicoccus. The sequence goes on from CALLPU010000068.1 coordinate 2,229, forward strand.
TCAAGTCATGGGAATCATCGCATGTTGTACGATTATTTTTGCGGGGGTAGTTACGTTGTTGACGATGCAGGGTGTTCATATCCTGTACGCGTTTTTAGGTGTGTATTTCCTGGCAGTGTGGTGCATGCTGGGTATGCAACGTAGGGCGAGAGAGAGCTTTGAAGTCAGGGAAGATCTCAGGTTACGCCGGTATGAACGCGAATCCCTGACACATCGAGGACGTGCGAGAGATTTTCAAGTAGTAGGCCAGTCACACTCCAGCAACACGGAGCAGCTACGAGTTTAGTTTTACGCCGTTAGCAGTGAGAACTTTGATGTGTCGGCAGGTGTGTTTACACCTGCCGAATCTCATGCAGCAGCCAGCTCTTGATGTCAGCCCGTTGCACCTGTTAAGCGTGTGCGGTAGCCAGAAGCCGCCGTCTGTTCCTTGAGGATTCCTAGTTTTTAACATCCGTCACGGCAGGTCGTGCTTTAGCCACTTTTTTGACCAGTCTGGTGGAAAGCTTGTTCTCCACGCTACGAGCTACCTGTTCCAGGCTCTTTCGCGCCTGCATCTGCTTTTCCCTTAACACGTATTGCTTGGCCAAAGACGCTATATCGTCTTCGGTTCTGCCTTTTTCATCTTCAAGTGCACGTATGAGGCTGCTGACTGTGGCCTGACGGTTGTCCAGGGCTTGTTGAGCGGCTTCCAGTTCCGATTCAAGCCGGGCACGTGTTTGCACCGCCTGGCGAGCGAAAGCAATGGATTTGTTGGCCGTGCTCAAGGCTTTGGCACGAGCAGCGATGCTTCGTCGCACATCGTGTTTGACTTTGACGAGATCCTGCTTCAGGTGAACAACCGTTGTTTCCAGATCAATCCGCCTGGATTTCTCGGTGGTTGCCAGTCGTTCGAATTCGGACTGCAGCGTAATGCTTTGTGCGAGTTGATCTTCCAGTGCAATGATCGAGTCTGCCTTACGCGATTCATAATCCCGCGTTTCAGACTCCATCGTTGCCAGAGCTTTGCGTGTTATGCGCAGATGCTTTTCAGTTTCTTGCCTTAGCGTATTTTCATGCTGCAGCGCTTGTTGAAGGGCAGCTATTTCTGATGATTGCTCTTTCATCAGGTCCTGGGCTTCCTGCTGAGCAGCGGCCATTGCCGCAAGACTCGCTTCAGCGGCTTCTGCGGCTTCTGCGGCTTCTGCGGCTTCTGCGGCTTCTGCGGCTTCTGCGGCCAGGTTTTCTTCCGGCGTTGCGTCAGTCTGTGCTACGTCAGCGGCGTCAATGTCGTGTGTTGTATCTGCTTCAACGCGAATGCTCTCATCTGCTGAATCAGTGTGCTCAGCGCCCGAATTTTCCGATGGTGTTGATAGTGTTTCGACATCATCGATAACCAGCTCGTTTGTAACCAGCTCAGTTGTAACCTGCTCAGTTGTCACTGGTTCAGACGAATCAGCGACCAGCTCCGCGAGATCGTCAGACGGTACAAACTGAGTCAAATCAAGCTCATCAGTATCTGCATCGTTCGTGTTTACTGCGTCTACAGCGGAAGAATTTTCCGTAGTGGATGGGTGTAGTTCGTCGTTACCGCTGTTAGCACTATCGTCCGTATCGAATGCTGGTGTGTCGTCGGTCGTGATATCGGCTGCATCATTGACAGGCTCGGGAAGCTCGCGAGTATCCACAGTGCCAAGATCTGCTGTATCAAGAAATGCGGCAATGACCGGGCCTTCGTCTTCCGGAATTTCCATATCGTCCAGTGAGCTGGGATCCAGATCGGTGTCCAGCGGATCGTCTTCATCCCGATTCGCGACAGCGTTGTTTAGGCTGGCAGCAAATTCTTCGTCGTTCTCCTGCATCGACCAGTCGAAACTCGGCGCAATCGCGGTGGCTGATGATGCGTTGACTCGGCGTCGGTAGATCAGATAGGTAATGAAACCGGGTATCAGCAGCGCTGCCATGAACCACGCGCTCGGCTTGGCCAGGGATCGTGCTCCTTCCAGTGACATGCCATACGCCATGTGCAATCCGACACTCAATACGAGCAATACCGTGAGCCCGGTCCATAAGCCCAATAGCCAGGAAGGCCGTTCTTCGGGATAAAACGGTTTGCGGAATGGATTCAAGCGACCGGCTATGCCAACAAACAATGTGTAGCCAAGCAGGGTTGGCAGGCAGTACTTAAAGATGAATAGAGTCATCAACAGGGTCCGTACAATCAGGTAGAAACGAGAACTGATCTGCAAAATGGATGCCCTGTTTGAAGCTTGTCTCAATTTTTGCTGTTTTGGTATGACTCCCCTTTAGTGATGGGTAGGAAATTGGGCTGGTATTTGCGTGGGCTTAAACTGTTACAATTTGTTCAGGATAATTCGCCCATTAAGTCCATGGTTACCTTCCGGATAGCGGATAAACTGCGATCCTACGCGTTGTCTGAGGTTGGTATGTACTCTCGTTGTTGTGCAGCTTTTGGCGCTGTATTCATGATGTCCACGGTTTTTGTGTCGCAGGCTGCCGCGACTGACCATGGTTCAGCCGCAGTTACTTTTCAGGATTGGCGCGGTTCGCTCGAGCAGACCACACTGCCCGATGGCTCCGTTCTGAATGAGTACGTGGCGAGTACGCAATCTGGCAGCACCGCCGGGGCGACATTGACGTTGTCCTTCGTTCCCCGCTTTGGATGCTCGCCAGTGTTTAGCGTGGTATTGCCCGCTGAGTTGGCTGATGAGGCGGATCGAGATGCCAACATGACATTGGTGTTGGATCAGCTCTCGCAGGATTTCCCTGTACTGGTCGATTCCGGCAATTCTGAAGTTCGCTTGTCGTTGAATGCTGAAAGCGATACGCAGCGAAGTGTGCGTAAGCAGCTTGACGAGGCTTCGCGTGCCAGCGTGTCATGGCAGACGAGGGAGCCCCCGCTGGGTGGAGCTGCCGATACCGGGAACGTGGCAGGCGTCGTGGCTGATGCGGGCCCGACCGATCAGCCATTTCCCGTCAGTTTTTCCCTGCTGGGTTCCAAAATGACATCAGAGGCAGTGGAGAAGAGGTGTATCGGGCACGAGCCAATACCGTACGATAATTAACTTGCCGGGTCTGGTCTAGTGGTCCCTCGGCTCAGTTGTCTGAACAACCGTCACCGAACATCAGACTAGAGCAGCGTATCGTCTTCGATCGTGTCAAATTCCACCAGTCGTTCTGTCCAGCGGTGAGTGTCTTTGGCCACTGGGTCTTTCAAAGCCGATAATGAGGCATGAATGGCCTCGTACTGCAGGTGGGTGCGTTCGTAGTAGGTACGTGTCACTTTTTCGCTGAGTACGGTTTCCGCATCCACCATTGAGGGCAAGTCGCCTGTTTCGTGCATGGCTTTTTCAAGCGCAGCCGAGACCTCAGCCTGGCTGGCTTTGCGGTTCAGGCCAAGTCGGCCCAGATAATTTTTCATGCGATTACCTCCAGCAATGAACTTTTGGCACGTTCAAATTTCACCAGCTGGCGTTCCAGTAGCAACTGCTCCCGGTGTGTCAGCAGATTGATGTTCTCCGGATTGCAGCGTGCTGCTGCGCGTTGATAGTGGCCCTCTATCTGTTGCGGACTCAGGTCTCCGGTTAG